>DTSG01000493.1 GCA_012965455.1 Planctomycetaceae bacterium
ACCGGCAGCCAAACAGTTACGCGTCGGCTAAATCGTTTCGAACTACGGAATACGATTAGGGATTTGCTCTACATCAACGATCCAGAGTTACGGGTCGGAAACGTTTCTAAACTGGTGGACAACAATGGTAACGGCCGGGTTGAAAACACCAGCTCCGATCCATTTCGATCTTTTCCCAAAGATGAAGTCGAAGCCGGTTTCGACAACATTGGTGACCGCCTCGTCATGTCTGATTTTCTCCTGCAATTGATGCTCGATGCTGCCGAGGAAAGTCTGGCACTGGCAACAGAAATGTCGCCGTCGCCCGATCTGAGTCCCCGTCGATTTTCCGGTCATATTAATAAACGAGGAACCGGCGATCTGGAACTCTACTCCCGTGAGCTCCATCCTGATTTCGATGTTTTATATCGTGCCGCAACCCTGAGCTCCGATCAACTGGGCGGTGGCGTCGGTACTTCCCTCCGATATCAAATTACCATCGAGGTTTCCGGCCACAACCAGAAACATCCCTGGGTTGAACTAATGCCCCACGATCAAAATGAGCCCTTTCTATTAGGGTTACGGCTTTTCAAATCTCGCACTCGTAACGACCATATCCCACTTGTTCAACTGCAACTGCCAGGCGACGGAAAAATCCACACTTTCACATTTGAAACATGGATCGACAAGCAATGGCTGCCACAGTTGACTTGGGACAACGGCCCATCCCCTCGTAGTGCCCGCACCGATCTAATCATGCAGAAATACCTTGCCCAACACTATAGAAAAGCACCGGATGCCAAGGAATTTCCTAAAAAAGAGGACTACAACACCGCCCGCGCTGCCTGGGCTCGTGAGATGGCTGTCACGCTCATCCAGAATTATAAAGGGCCTAGTATTCATGTCCATAGTCTCACATTGAAGCCTCTCATGGATCAATGGCCTCCCAAAAGTCATACCGCTCTGTACGGTATTGATCCTGACAAATCACCCAACATGGAAACATTATTGCTCAATTTTGCCGAACGCGCCTTTCGCAGACCCGTTACGCCCGACGAAGTCGCGCCCTATGTTGCCCTAGTCCAATCCCAATTAGATCCCCAACAATCCCCCTTGTCGCCTAAGACAATCGAGAATCTAACCTACAAGTCCTATCAGGGAAGCTGGTCAAAACTCCCTGATTTTTCCACCCTCACACCCACCAGCCAAGGAACACTCGATAGTGGTCTGCTGGATCTGAGACCAGCAAAACTTGATGAACACTTTGGCATGGTCTTTGAAGGGAAGATAACCGCGCCTCAGGCAGGAATCTATCAATTCAAAATTGCCTCCGACGACGGATCACGGTTGATTATCGATGGAAATACTGTCATCGAGCACGACGGACTGCACGGAGCCTCTACAAAGAACGGACAAATTTCACTAACTTCGGGGGCTCACCGTATTCGAGTGGAGTACTTTGCCTATGGCAAACCTAATAGCTTGCAAGCTTTCTGGAGTGGACCTGGGTTCGATTCGGAACCACTGGCCGTCGTTAAATCCAATCCTCAACAACCCCACAACGTCAGCCCGAACATCTTACGGAGGATGGCAGCGTTACGGGCCGGGTACACGGCAATCCTCTGTTCGCCGGACTTTCTCTATCTGCGGGAGAAACCTGGGCAATTAAACAATTACGAACTTGCTTCGCGGCTTAGTTATTTTCTTTGGTCCTCTATGCCGGATGCAACCTTAAGAGAATTGGCTAAAACAGGACAATTAACCAACAAGTCCGTACTCTTGCGGCAAGTAGACCGCATGCTGGACGATCCGAAAGCCGCAGCCTTTACCAGACACTTTACCGAGCGTTGGTTGAGACTCGACAAAATCAGCGACAGCCCTCCTGAACGAAACGGCCCCTTCCGCGTGTATTGGGATCGGCAGTTCGAGCCACAACTCATTGCCCAAACGGATGCTTATTTCGCCGACCTTCTCAAAACGAATGGCTCCATCATTGCTTTGATCGATTCCGATTACACTTTTTTGAACGAATCAATTGCCACCATTTTCTATCAACGTGATGATGTCAAGGGAGATTTCCTCCGCAAGGTACCTACCAACGATCCTCGTCGCGGAGGTATCCTGACTCAGCCGAGCGTCATGACTGCAACTGCCAACGGAGTTGACACTTCCCCTGTCATACGCGGTGCGTGGTTGTTGGAAAACATCCTCGGTACACCACCTCCGCCACCTCCACCGGATGTCGAACCGCTGGCACCTGATCTCCGTTCTGCCAAGTCCATCGGAGAGCAACTCGCAATTCATCGAAATCAGCAGGCGTGCAATAACTGTCATCGTAAATTTGATCCGCTTGGATTTGCTTTCGAAAACTTTGATCCCATCGGGCGCTGGCGGGACAAATATCCCGGCGCCCGCGACAACATCGATACATCCACAACGACAGCGAATGGATACGAATTGGCGGACATTGTTGAACTTAAGAAGATGTTGATCAAGCAAGAACAGCAGGTCACTCGTTGCCTGACCGAAAAACTACTGGCCTATTCCAGCGGGCGGATTCTGGAACCCACCGATCGAGGTGACGTTGATGAAATCGTTCTTAAGCTGCAGGCCAATGGCAACCGCATCCGAGACCTGATCAAACTGATTGTCCAAAGTCACGTGTTTCTTACAAAATAAAACACGGTGACACACAGGAACAGTCAGCCGGCGACCACCGCTTTATTCGACAATTTTGATCCGGATCCGCCGATATTCCATTTGCCCTCGATCACCTTCAAGACCAATCGGACCCGTGGCCGGCACCGGCATATTATCCGTCAGTAATTCGCCGTTACAGGTAGCATGCGCTACACCACCGGTAACCTTGACCACAAGTTCGTTCCACAGCTGAGGTTTGTAGTTTTTCAGATCCTTGTAGGGACCGGCCAGCACATAGTCCCGGCATTGAAGTTGCGGTTTGCGAATAAAAACACCGCTATCCGCATTAGGAGTGGCTCGAAACTCAAGCTTCAGCACAAAATCACTCGCAAATTCTGTGGTTGTCCACAATTGCTGAATGCGTCGACCCTCAGCGGGCGTGGTGACCACCAACCGACCGTTCACAGCCCGATAACGTTGATCACTGCTTTGTGTTTGACCTTTGAAGTCTACGGCTTGCTTGATTTGGACAAACACCGGCGCGCCCGGTCGTGGATTTTTGGGAGGGTTGCGGGGAGCCGTCGGCCGAAAACCCCAACCGGTCAGATCGCGACCGTTGAAAAGACTCCGGTACCCTTCTTCCAGTTCAAACTCATCCGGTTCGGTTTCCATAAAACCAAGAGTGGCCAAGATCGGATTCAGCGCACTGGCCCATTTTGAATAGCCGGCCGTATTGAGGTGCAGCAGATCCGGAAAATAAGACGGCAACGCATTGCCGGTTCCATCATCAAAAAGTGTGAAGGTATCAACGACGGTGATTTGGGAATCATTGCGGACAACATTTTCGTAGAGCTGATTTACTTTCTGAATTTTCTCAGTCGGTCGCTTCTTGACTGCAGAGCTAGGAAACATCCGGCACAGAATAATGGGCATCGCGGGGTTATGTTGCTGCAGTGCTTTGATGATCTTCGTAAAGTTCCGCGCAATGAGTTCAGGCTCGAGCCCAATTTCAAGGTCATTGGTACCCATCAAGATGACCACTGCTTTAGGATTGAGTGTGAGAACATCCTGCTCAAGTCGGATGAGCATCCCACGAGTGGTATCGCCGCCAATGCCACGATTCGCTAGTTTGACGCCGGCGAAATGCCCTCGAAATGTTGGGCCCCAACCCTGCGTGATCGAGTCACCCAAAAATACAACCGCTCCCTGATCCTGTTTAATCTGCGTAGACCATTGTTCTCGGAGTCGGGCCCATGTATTTACGTAACCTGCATATCGTCGCAGGGTGCCTTCTCCTGGAAGGTCTTTTTCCGCAGCAACGGAAGGTAAGGCGTATTTGCTGTCCTGCGCGTCTAGGACAAGAGCGGATGACACGAAAATGGACAGTAACAGAACAAAACGGGGCATTACATACATTGCGGATATCCTTAAAGTGTTAAAATCAATTCCACAGTTTAATTGGTTAACGCCGCCCAAATCAATCGCCGCTGATCGGATTTTTTATGCCACGCCTGCGATCTCTCCAACTCACACTATTAATATCGTTACTTAACTGTGCTTTACCCGTTTGCGGTGACGACTTACTGCAGACTGCCAATAACATACTGTTATATCAGCGGAACACTGGAGGCTGGCCTAAAAATTACGATCGGGATGCCAAGTTATCCGAGGCGGACCGCACACAGTTGAAACTGGATAAAGCACAAACCGACTCGACAATCGACAATGGCGCCACGCACCGCGAAATCCGGATTCTGGCAAAAGCCTACCACCGATTAGGGAATCAACAATTTCGAGATGCCGCTGTTGCCGGTGTGAAGTACTTGCTGCAGGCACAATACGATAACGGGGGGTGGCCTCAACGCTATCCTCAGCCCAGCAGTTACCACAAGCATATTACGTATAACGACGATGCCATGATCGGTGTGATGAATTTGTTTCGTAACATTGTGCAGGGTTCTGGCGATCTTGAATTTGTATCCAGCGATATCCGCAGACAATGTGACCGAGCACTGCAGCGCGGTCTGCAATGTATCCTCAAAACACAAATCAGAGTTGATGGCAGATTAACGGCATGGTGTGCGCAGCATGACGTCAAGACACTCGCGCCGGCAAAGGCTCGATCCTATGAACTCCCATCCATCAGTGGCAACGAATCGGTCGGTATCGTACGCTACCTGATGAAGATCGAGGATCCCGACAGTGATGTCGTGGCGGCAATTGAAGGTGCAATCTCTTGGTTTGAAAGTGCCCAGCTAAAAGGGCTACGGCAGATTAAGGTTGAAGCTCCCGCGGCGCCCAATGGAATGGACATAAAAATAATTCCAGACCCGTCTGCGCCTCCCTTATGGGCACGCTTCTATGATCTGCAAACCCAGCAACCTTTTTTTTGCAGCCGCGACGGCATTCCCAAGAAAACCATCGCCGAAATTTCTCATGAACGACGCAACGGCTATTCATGGTTGGGTACCTATGCTACAGAACTGTTACAAAAACACTATCCCCTGTGGAAGAAGAACCGCGGTTAATCAGACCGTGGACGACGACATCGCAAGTAACCACCGCGCCGGATCCTGGGGAACAGAAACCAATCTGGGACGCTGATTATCTAAGGGTGGTCCTTGGGGTGCACAGTCGGTGTCGGATTTGCCGTTTCTCCAGCATCAGTATTTTTATTTTTCTTTTTAACCGCGATAACAATGTCGACTGTAATGGCGATTAGTATACCCAAAAATAAAAGTAAAATTAGGAGCTCAGGTAAGCTCGGCATTGCGATGGCGATCATTGTAAAAGCTCCATGCTTGAAAAGGCCAAGAGAGGCTTGCCGGCGAAAAAAGAAAAGTACACCCGGAGGGATTCGAACCCCCAACCCTCGGTTCCGAAGACCGATGCTCTATCCAGTTGAGCTACGGATGCAGATTATTTAACAATATCACGGGCACCACGTGTGTCAATGACCCGCAAACGCTTGTCACAAGTGCTTTAGAATCACGGCGCTAACTAGCAACTCGCCGGGGTACGTAGTCATGCTCCCGCTTACGAATCACCTCAGCTTTGATGATCGTATCAGGGTTCAACTTCGCATCAGGATTGTCAGGATTAACCCGAGCAATCTTCCGCATGATTCCCAACCCCTTAGTAACTCGACCAAACACAGTGTGCTTAGCATTCAAATTCCCCGTTGGGCGGAAGGTAATGAAAAACTGTGAGCCACCGGTATTGGGTCCGGCGTGAGCCATCCCTAATGTGCCCGTGAAAAAACGTCGGAAGTCATTGCGCGTCAGGCATTCACAATAAATGTTGTATCCAGGCCCACCCGTTCCATCACCTTTGGGGCATCCCGTTTGAGCCATGAAATTCTGTAGCACTCGATGAAACGACAAGCCGTCGTAATACCCTTGCTCAATTAGGTTGATAAAATTCCCGACGGTCTCAGGTGCTTCATTTTCATACAACTCCAACTCAACCACTCCGGCCGATGTCGTTAATCGTACTCGCGGTAAATCATCTACCTTCGCTTCAGCAGTTCGAATATCCTGTTCCTGTTCCCAATATTTAATGTAACCGTTTTTGATCTCGCCATAATAATTATTGCCCATCTGCGACAACACACCAAGCTGTTCTGCTTTTTTGAAGTACTGCTGGGCATCTTCAAAATTGTGCATCGCGAAACTCGAAATGCCCGCAATGTCATACAACTTGCGTTCTTCCGCACTACTACGCAACATGGACACACTAATATGTTCAGCGACTTCATAGTCATCCGCAAGTAGCGCTTTGCTCGCAAGTTCCACTAACAACCGTGTTAGCTGACGATCAGTGTTAGGTGATTCGGCATAAGCGGCAACTGCTGCATTGCGTAATTGTGGCAAAAGCGTCTCCGCTTGAGCTGTAGTCTCCGTCCAACTCTTGCGAATGGCTGGTATTTCCGAAGGCTTGGCCAAGTCAAAATCACTACGCAACTTCTGTAAATCCTTGAGCATCTGCTTCCATTCACCCAATTTTGCAATGTACATCTTGCGACCAGGACCAACACTCGAGGTGGCTTGGGGAACTTGAGCATTCACCATTAATTCAAACGGCGACGAAAACATCAATGAAAAACAGACTGTGAAAATCAATAAGCGATAAAACACGTCAATTACCTTCTAATATAAAATTGTCGAAATAATAACTTTATGTATCAAATGTACTACCCCAGGCGGGCAATACTTTATACCTGCATACAAAAAGAGTACCACACAAACGGGGCTAATTCATTAGTTTCCGGTATTGAGGTGAAAGAACTAATACCACTTTAAACCGCTATATTTCATACGCGCCGTAATATCCTACGTCTCGAGTTCCTAAAAAGGTCACTTTCACCACCTAACATCACACGCTACGCTAATTCTATGAATCGCAAACGCTCAAACTCGCCTCGACGGCAGAAACACAATGCCAATTCACCCCTAGATGTCGACGCCACCAAACTGCGGATCATCGGTGGTGATTTACGTGGTCGTCCCGTGCAATATAGCGGGGAACAACATACCCGTCCGATGAAAAATCGAGTACGTGAAGCGATGTTCAATCTAGTCGGTCCCCTCGTCAAAGGCACATTCACATTGGACCTGTTCGCCGGCACTGGCGCTGTCGCACTTGAGTCCATTAGCCGAGGCTCGGTCGGCGCACTCTGTATCGAAAAACATTTTCCTACAGTTCGTTTGATCAACGACAACATTTGCAACTTAGGGGTAGACAGCATTGCCACCGTCACTGGCGGAGATGCTTTTCACTGGGTAGAACATCGCATGCTCGAGGAATTCTCACCTCCAGAAAACACTTGCTGGTCCATCTTTCTCTGCCCGCCTTATGCATTCTTCGTCGACCGCAAACAAGAAATGCTCGACATGATCCAAACCATCTTCGACCGTTCCCCCGAGGGCAGTCACATTATTGTGGAATGTGATGAACATTTCGACCCGCAGGAATTGCCCAATCCAGAATCATGGGATGTCCGCAGCTATCCACCAGCGGTGATTGCCCTGAGGCGAGGAATAACTCTAGCCACAACCATAGATAATCAAGCCGGTGACTAAATCGACCACTGCCCCGTGCAAAACAGGCGTTATAATAGTGCCATGACATCCAGTTCTTTACACTCATCACACGACCGTTCTTTTGCGGACAATCGCTTCGTGTACCCTGTCCTGAGCCGACGTAGTGGAGGCATGTCGATCGGTGTAAACCTAAATCCAGATAAAATCTGCAACTTCGATTGTATCTATTGTCAGGTAAACCGAACCACTGCCAGTGAAACCCGATTCGTCGAGATACAACATCTACTCGATGAGTTGCAAAACATGCTCGACCTCGTCCTCTCCGGTGAAATTTATACCACCGAATTTTTCTCCACTGTGCCCAAGCACCTCAGGCGACTCAACGACATTGCCTTTTCCGGTGATGGGGAACCAACAACCTATAACAATTTTGATGACATCATCGGTCAATGTGCACAGCTCAAACAGAGCATCAGCCAACAATACACCGACTCAAATTCGCAGCAACCCACTGACCCCATAAAAATGGTGCTCATTACCAACGCCAGTATGTTTCATCGAGAACATGTCCAGCGGGGGCTAAAGATCTTAGATCAAAATCAAGGCGAGATTTGGGCCAAATTAGATGCTGGCACAGACGACTATTACCAGCTCATTGAACGAACAGCGATCCCGTTTCAACAAGTACTCGATAACCTACTAAGTACAGCTCGCATCCGACCAATTGTGATCCAGTCACTGTTTATGCAAGTTGATAACGTACCTCCGAGTGACCAAGAGATACAAGCTTATTGTCAACGACTCAATGATATCACCGACAACGGAGGATCTCTAGCAAGCGTGCAAATCTACACCATTGCCAGACAACCGGCTGAGAGTTATGTGACACCATTGGCAGACGAATATGTCGATGCTATTGTAAAACAAGTCACCACTCAAACCGGACTTAGCGTCGAAGGATTCTATGGATACAAAACCTGATAGCACGGCCCATGGTTCCCGCAACGAACCACAACAACGACGGCGCGCCACTTGGGGCCTTGTCCTAGTCGTTGTCGCCTGGGGTGCAATCCTAGCAGTTGGTGCTTTTCTTTCCTGGGACCGCATTGAACTCGCAAGTGAACCAGCACAAATTGAGGACCTAATTTCTACCCCGAAGCGAGTGATGAAGCTAGTCATTACGCTGGGCACTGTCTTCTTATTTGCCGGTGGATGGAGCTTAGCGTTGTTCGTGCGACAACGTCGACTAAGAAAAGAAGAAACCAATCAGCCAAGCTAACATCCTGCCAACGAGCAATATTATTCGCTCGTGACAGCTATCCGAGGCTCGGATGCCACACAATACGTCAACCATCCATGTTGTACTTGGAAAGTTGCAATTCGCGTGTCCGTAAAGTTAGGGTGCTCAGCGATACTGCTGCCGAGCAAACTCATCGAACGTGTCGACGGAATCACTTTGTTGAAAATCGTCTGCAACGCGATACGGTCACCCAATCGCAAACTACGACCAATGATCTGCAGTACGCCTTCTCGTTTTAGATTTCCATTGATCGAGTCCAACTGCGGGAAAAACTCAACCAACACAGCAAAGTTCTTCCAAACAATGCGGTTGTTACGCAGTTCTTTAAACTGCAGCAGCAATTGCACTCGTCCATTGTAAAAGCGAATGCGAATAGCATCTCGCGTAATCAGTTTGACCGTCACCGTCTCTGAGACTTCTGCTGGTACTTCATAATCCGTAAAACCCAATTGCTCAGCAACCGTAGACATCACGTCACGCAACTTGCCAGATGTGCCATCCAGTGCCAATTTATGTAACAAGTTATTCATCGCCGACTCGTGCACTTGAATCGACACTAACGAATCCCCAAGAATTTCTGGTCGGAATCCATACGCGGCAAGTTGATCGACTCCGGCTAATCGATAATCAACAACCAATTGGTCCTTTGTCGTACGCAACTGGGTCGCCACGGGACTGAGTTGTAATTGCCGCATTGGTTCTAGCCAGCGATCGTTGAATTGGCCGTCAACCTTCGAGATGCCGGTAGTTACCCTATTATCAAGCGTTTCTGTTGCCTGCGTGCGTACTCGATTTTCTAGTTCTCGGGCTGCTTGGTCTTTTTTCTGCCGATATTGTTTTTTCGCCATATTGCGAGCCAAACCACCTAGCAACGAACTATCATAATCCGTTTTAAATTCAAGTAATTCGGTCTCGCTCGTCACAGACGCCTTGGTTTCTCCAAATTCAATGCCGCTCGGTGAGATAAAGATCTGCTTGTCCGTTTCAAACGTCGCGGTCGCTGCACTTTCAAATGTTGCAGCACCTTTTTTGGTTTCCGTTTTGGTCTTAATATCCCCTACTGCTTCTACCCCGATTACCCAACGTAAGCCGTCGGCGTGTAAACGTACTTTGAGTTCAGATTTCGTCTGACTCGTACCGGTGATTTTGGCACCTGCAAGTGTGTCGTCAATTTCCTGTGTTTGATTTGTCTGCCCAGGGAGCAAACGATTCATGAATTCTTCTGCGATCCGAATGCGGATATTCCCGCCGCGATAATATTGGTCCAACAGCGCACCGAGTTGAGCAACCGGTTCATCAGCAGACCAGCGAATAGCTTGGAAGCATAAGGCAACTGGAACAGCTTGATAACTAAAACGACCTGCTTCGTATCGCTCGATGTCCATTAACAATCTTGTATAATCAATCGGCTCAGCACACCAATGTCGCAAACCCTCTTCTAAGGAAACAAAGGGCTCTTCTAACAGAAGTTCGGCTTGGTCTGGTGTTAGATAGTTGGAGTGCAACCGAGTCAGCACTCGTTGGGAATCTTTGGTACGTTGCTCGGCATCTAGCGTCGCATCGACGGTCGTGTATTGCTTGAGCGTCAGCAGCATCAAATACGTGGACCAATTTTCCGCTTCGGCTGAACCATCCAAACGCTCATCAATTCCCTCCAGCGCGCCTGCCACGATGACTCGCGGGTCAACTTCTTTCTCGGTCAACGCCTTTTCGTTCGTAATGATCGCTTGTACTGCATGCCAAATTGCCAACCGACGTTTTAAGCCACTGAGCATCTTGAACAACGCTGTCTGGTGCTGCATTTCCATCAGTGTCGCAGCTTTTTGGATTCCTTGGTTTTGTAATCCGCGGAGCTTTGCCAATACGGTAACGGATTCAACACTATCAAATCCGCGGGTTGCACGTAGTCGATCAAGCTCGCTTTGCGTTTCCAGTGACCATTCGGTTAAAACGCTAATCTCGGCCAACTTCTTCAATTGGCGATGCAACAGGGAACACTCCGGCCAACTAAATCGCTGCATGTCTAGCGGTTCATTTTCAACTCGTTCTATCTGATCCACGCGGCTTGCTTCAGCTTCAGGAGGAAGTGTCGCGATATTCAGACGAGGCAGGGAACTCGTAGTGAGCCGATTTGATTGAGGCTGAGGAAGGGTCGGAGCGACTTGCGATCGCTTGATTTTGTTTTCCTTGCCACGACGTAACGGTTGTCGCGGAACTTCACTCTTAGCCGGTTCAATTGGTTTATTTGGCGGTGTAGCCGGAGATTGAATAGCAGCGTCGGATGTAATGTCTTCGGTGGCACTAGCGAGCCACAATTGAATACCCGTTTTGGGCGGCGGGAGTTCGTCGATTTGCGATGATTCTGGTGCAACAACGAGGTCATCGAACACAAGGGGTGCAGGCACGACATACGTACTCACTGGGATCGTATACACAATCGGGGATGCTTTGATCGATTGAACTGCAATCGGAATCGGCGTCAACGGAGAATGAGGCAATTGGGCATATCCGCCTCCGCCAGACACGACGACCAAGCAGAAAAAGAACAACACTACACTACTAAACAATATGTGCCGAAATACGGGTTTAAGAAACGTTCCGGTTGAGTGGTATTTATTCTTTGCCATATTTTCTTTGTACTATCTGAGAATCAATCAAAGCTGCAATAAGTGCCTGTATAACTACTAACATCGGAAAAAATGGCCTATCAAATAGACCCGATTAAGGCCTTACATCGCAGAAATCACATAAGATTTGACAAGCTAGGTAAATTGCTAAAAGAATACCGTCAAGTTGTCCTCGAAATTGACCCATCCCCCAGGTAATCAATTACCACTGCCGTGACTTTCTGCATTTTTGATACGCAACAATTACAATAAATGCGCTCTGTCTCGGATGTAGTTTTCAATAATGAAAGATACAGGTTTGTTTCCGATTCAATTCGCTAAATAATCTCTCCACTTATTTACTAATCAGGTCCATCAACCATGAATCCTTTTACTTTCAGCACAACTGCCAGTATTCGATTCAAAGAAGGTGCTGCTGCTAATCTCGGTACTGAATGCCAAGATACTCTGGGAGAACGAATACTGTTTGTGACCGATCAAGGACTCATCAATATTGGCTTAGCTCAGGGTCCGCTTGAGTCGCTACAGCAAACTGGCATCAACGTGACGCTGTTTGACCAGGTCGAGGCTGATCCATCAGTCGATACCTTAATAGCGGCCGTCGAAAAAGCACGGCAGATTGATGCTACAGGAATTGTTGGATTCGGTGGTGGATCCTCAATGGACGTGGCCAAGTTGACCGCGCTGCTCGTGGGTTCCAACGAAAATCTGGATGAAGCTTGGGGGGTCGAAAATGCCAAAGGCCCACGACTGCCGTTAGTATTGATTCCCACGACGGCGGGAACCGGATCGGAAGTCACACCGATCGCTATCATGACAATCGGTCAAGGCGAAAAACGGGGGGTTTCCTCTGCTGTCATCCTGCCCGATGTGGCGATACTTGATCCACTGTTGACCACTAGCTTGCCTGCGAGCATTACCGCCGCAACTGGAATTGATGCGATGGTTCATGCAATCGAAGGCTACACTTCTCGAGGAGCAAACAATAATCCAATCTCAAAACTCCTGGCAACCCAGTCACTGAGCTTACTCGGCGCAAATATTGAATTGGCTGTTACAGACGGTACCAATATCAAAGCGCGAGGTGCAATGCTGCTCGGGTCCATGCTGGCCGGGATGGCTTTCGCTAACTCGCCAGTGGCAGCCGTACACGCACTTGCTTATCCAATCGGTGGTACTTTCCATGTCCCTCACGGATTATCCAACGCACTCGTGTTGCCCCACGTCTTGCGGTTCAACGCACCTGCAGCAGCTCGAGAATATGCGGAACTGGCACCTTTTATTTTTCCCAACATCGATACGACTCAAAGTTCTCAAGAGGTCTGTGCTGAATTCATCGACCGCATGGCCACACTCTCCGCAACTGTCGGACTGCAACAAAAGCTGCGTGAGGTTGGTATTACCACTGGCGACCTTCCAACCATGGCCAGCGACGCCATGAAACAGACAAGATTACTCGTGAACAACCCGCGCAAAGTCACTGAACAAGATGCACTTGCAATCTATCAGGCAGCTTGGTAAATCGGCACTCGTTAAGCAACCCTCAGTTTACTTGCCGCAGCGCAGCAGCGACGGTGGTTCTCATGGGTGGTTGCGGGCGACAATAATCCAACCGTTGGCTCGTAGGTTGGGAATCCACCAGCGATGTTTCAACCCATGCTGTCGCGTGGAATGTAACGGTATCACTTTCCTAATCTGAAAGCCTGCCAATCGCAAATCCTTTTTAATCTCTCGCCATCGAAAAACATGCAAAAACATATTTGGTACGCCTCGATATCCAAACGTCTTATCGCCCATCTCTAGATTTTTTAAGAAACAACTCCTCACAATATTCTTCAACAACCACCATGGTCCGCCAGGATCATAGAAATTGAACCAGACGTTATGAATGTGGAACACGCAACTACCCCCAGACCGTGTAATACGTGCCATATGCTGTAGTGCTTGACGACGATTTTCACGACCTTGGATCATTCCCAAAGTGCTGAATAAACAAATACAGTGATCAACGCAAGCGGTCGCCAATACATCTAGCTCGACCAGATTGGCCCGCACACAGTGAATCGGTAAATCCGCTTTCTCAATTTTCTGCTGAACGACGTTTAACATCGGCCAGGAAAGATCTACAGCCAGTCCGCGATATCCTGCTGCACACAACGTCTCAAGTGCCCGGCCAGTTCCACAGCCTAAATCAGCAATCAAATCCTCGAGCTGACCATTCTGTTTCAGTTCGTCGAGGATGACTTGTTCATCAAACGAAAACAGGCTGGTATAGGCAAAGTAGTCGTCATAGTCCTCGGCGACGACCTTCGATTGCGTATAATCCCACAGCCCCCGGCTCACTCCGGTAGGTAACTGCCACTGCGGTCGATCCTGATGCTCTGCCATAGGTCATATTCTACCGCACTTAGAAGTTGTATATTAGATGGACAACGTTTGACAAACAACGGTCGTAACACTACCACTCATTTTATTGTTGCCTTAGAAATATCGAGGGACCCAAGTCGATGCGAATCGCATATTTAGATTGTCTAAGTGGAATCTCCGGAGACATGATGCTCGCCGCGTTGATTGACGCTGGCGTCGACATCGCACAAATACAAGCCGGAATTGATTCACTGGGATTACCGACGTGCCGCCTTGTCGCAGACACCGTCAGCAAATGTGGCTTCCGTGCAACCAATGTAAACGTACAGTACGAACCAGAACATGTGCATCGACATCTTCATCAGATAACCGAGATGATCGATAATAGTCAACTCACAGAAAACCAAAAAGACTTAGCCAAACGCATATTCACAAAGCTCGGTGAAGCTGAGGCTAAAGTACATGGCTGCTCTATCGAAAAAGTACATTTCCACGAAGTCGGCGCTGTCGACTCGATTGCGGATATTGTCGGCACTGCCATCGGTTGGGATTTACTGGGTGTTGATCAGGTCGAATGCTCGCCGATTCCCACCGGCAATGGCGCGGTAGAAATTGCGCATGGTACTGTCAGTATCCCAGCGCCCGCCACCGCCGAACTACTCACCAACATTCCCTTAGCTCAATCTGATATTGCCTTCGAATTAACGACGCCAACCGGTGCGGCGATTGTAGCGACCATTGTTGATAAATTCGGCAGCTTGCCCGCTATGCAAATTAAAACCGTAGCCTGCGGTGCCGGCGACCGTGATCTTGAAAATCAACCAAACGTTTTGCGGTTATTGATTGGCGAAATTGAGAGCAATGCGAAATCGTCCGACGATCAAACCCACGATGAAGTGTGGGTACTGGAAACAAACATCGATGACATGACCGGTGAAGCCATTGGCCATTGTTGTGGACTTTTACAGCAAGCCGGTGTTCTCGACGTGTACACCACAGCGATTCAAATGAAAAAGAACCGGCCTGGTGTGACGCTAACCGCTTTATGCCATTCCGATTCAGTCGCTGAAGCCGAACGGATTATGTTTGAGCAGACGACCACCCTAGGTATACGCAAATGGACAGCTCAACGACATATACTCCCACGGCAGCCACACACAGTGCAAACAACTTGGGGACCACTATTGGGAAAACTTGCGACGCTACCAAGCGGCGAGCAACGTTTTTCACCAGAGTATGAATCCGCCCGAGAAATCAGCGAGCGAGAAGGCATTTCTTTACAGCGGGTGCTCACTGCTGCTGTCACCGCATACCTTGATTCACCCAACACGGAGTAAACCATGACGGAACAATCCATGACCACTGATCAAGAAACTTCACTAGCAGATCTGAAACAGGTCGTTGCAGAATTTGTACACGAACGCGATTGGGAGCAATTCCATAGCCCTAAGAATATAAGCATGGCACTGGCGATTGAAGTCGCTGAGTTAATGGAACACTTTCAGTGGATTTCGATGGATGAATCACGGGGCTGTCGTGACGATGCAGACAAGCTACAAGAAATCGGCGAGGAACTGGCTGATTGCATGTGCTATTTATTAGCCATGGCAAACCAGCTCAACCTCGACATCTCAACATCACTACTGCAGAAAATGAAAAAGAACCGACTCAAATATCCCGCACAAGAGTTTCAGGGACGCTATGGGCACAAGCATCAACTAGCGGAGGTTGATCCTCCTCAGGGCGACGAGGCCTAACAGCGACTTGGCAAAACGCCTTAGCCAACTGATTAATGGCTTGCTGCGACATCGCTGGATAGATTGGCAAAAACACGGAGTTGTCTAGAATACGATCGGTCGTCGATATTGATCGAACCGCTTCGCCTTGCACCGTGGGCACAGTAGGAACTTTGACCATCGACCCACGTTGGTCTGCGTCAAACCCATATGCTCGTAAGTTTTGAATTGTCTCGAGCGGGTTATCTGTTTCCACTGGAAATACCCAAAAGTAATTTGAAGTAGCAGCACTACCGGGCAAGTCATATTGCTGACTGAGGTGGTCGCACAAGAGTTCACCAAGTTCGCAATGGCGTTTTAAACGACGCTCATCAAAACTTGTAATCCGGCGTTGCAACACACTTAATAACGCCTGACAGGGCTGCTGCCGAATCCTTAAAAACAACTTGTCGGTGGGAAATCCCTTCACACTCTTCTTCAGTATTTCGCTGTAATCCACTCCTAGAATTCTTAAGGTCGCGATAAAAGCTGTTATGGGTATTCGATAGGAGAGGAACTTGAGGAAACCGTATTTCACCACACGCTTAAAATATGCCAGCGTGGATTGTGTTGGATACGCTTGTTGGATTTGTTCCATCTTTTTTGTCAACTTACCGTCGGCGACGCAAAGTACAGCTCCGCCGAGAGCAGTGGCCGTTTTGATCGGCCCGAAACTGTACATTGCCACGTCACTAACATCTGATTTTCCTTGCGGCATGCCGCGAAAGGATTGGGCGCAATCTTCGATCAGTAACATTCCATGCTGTTGTGTAATACGAGCATAGGGTTGCATGTCTATTTGTGTACCAAAAAGATGAGCAATTAGCACGAGTCGCGTTTGATCGGTGATCGCTGATTCAACATCTTCTGGTGTTGGAGCAAGCGTCTCAAATTGCAAATCAACCGGTACTGCGACGAGACCATGTTTAGCGATGATCTTGAGAATCCCATCGATCGTCATGGCGCTGACAATGACTTCGCTACCGCGCGGCAAGTCCAAAGCTTGCAGTAATATATCGAGGCCAGATCGTACGCTTAAGCAAGTGAACGCATGCCGCGAATCTCGCCAGCATTGATTGACGGCGGTCGTGTCGACACGCTTTGGAAAGAGACAATGCCCCACTGCACTAGCCAGATCGGCCCAACCAATATCAATTCGTTTTCGCACCCACATAACGCAACTTTTTAAGTTCTGGTTTTCACTCTTTGGTTATCTAATTGCTCATACTAAATATTGTAACCCAAACCGTACTGCGACTTACACACTTTAGTAGCTATTGGATGAATCTGGAAACGTCTTCGATTGAACGTCTTGGCAATACTGCGATACAGCGTCGCTAATTGTGCTTCGCAGTTGTGCGTATTCTTTCACAAAACGCGGAGGAGAATCGGTTAGCCCGAGAAGGTCATTAATTACCAGAACCTGCCCATCACAATGCGCGCCGGCACCGATACCGATCGTTGGAATCGATAACGCCGCGGTAATCTTAGCGGCGATCGCGGCTTCCATACACTCTAGCACGACAGAAAACGCCCCCGCATCTTCTACGGCTTTGGCATCCGCCAACAACTGCTCTTCATCCCGCTGCACTTTATAGCCACCCATCGTCAATACACTTTGTGGCTGTAAGCCGATGTGCCCCATGACGGGAATTCCAGCTGAAACTAAAGCAGCGATCGTGCCAGCTTGTTGAACGCCGCCTTCAAGTTTGACCGTTTGACACTCAGTCTCTTTCAGAATCCTAGCGGCGGCGGCTATCGCTTCGTGATCACCCACGAGGTGTGTCGGGAAGGGAAGGTCCACCACAATCAGGCTATGTTCCGCAGCGCGACCTACCATTTCGGCGTGGTAAATAATTTCGTCAAGCGAGACCTTTAACGTTGTCTCTCGACCTTGCACAACCATACCTAAGGAATCACCTACTAAAATCCCATCCACACCTGCTTGATCAAGAATCTTAGCGATCGTGAAATCATACGCCGTCAGCATTGTAATCCGCTGGCCCTGACGCTTTAAGTCAATGAAATCGTTTACGGTCATCTGTTTTTTTGCGGCGGCCATTATTGATTTATTTAGCTTTGCTTTTCCAACAAGCTATAATGTAAAAGGAGGAAGACGTGTCGCTTATCGACTATACTGCATTTTCAAGTAAACTGATATGGTCTGGCTGTAGATGGCTCAGTGAATAAATAGTTTAATCGAAAACGAATCATGACAAAACTTAGTAAATTCAATCGCATCTTTTCATTGGTCACTTTGGCAGCATTTATTTTCGCTACTGCCAACGCCAACGCACAACAGCAGCCACCGCCCAAGGAAACATTACGCGGTGACGGTACTGTCATTGCTATCGGTGCTGGCAAAATTCAAGTCGAGTTAAAAGACGGTAAAAAATGGGTCATCTATATACCCGATAAGCCTGAGTATATTGACGTCTCGGGGACGGCAGTGCTGCCATGGTTAAAGCGGGGAATGTTCGTTAGCTTTGCGGGGGTGTTCGACGCAAAGGGAGCACCGCAGACTGAGATAAAAGACATTCTTGTATTTCAGCCAAATAAAGATACTAAACTAGGGGCTCAGCGAGACGGGATCTCAGGCGTAAATAAAAATCTATTCGGCGGGAATCCAAATCCCAATGCCATCCAAACCTCTCGCTTTCTTATCTCCGGTAGATTGGTCAATATCAACAACGGAAAAATGGTGGTCGAAGCACCAGGATTTCGAACCACAGTTGCACTAGCCAATAAAATGACCATCCGCGTCAAAAGCCATAACCCCAGCCTGGTGCGGGTGGGGGACAAAGTCAACGTCGACGCTTGGTACTATGCAGGCCAAGCACAATTAATGCAAGCCAAAGCCAACAGCTTAAAGGTCATCTCCGAAAAACCATACGGTTATGTCGAAAAACCAGCCCCGGCAGAAGTCGAAAAACCAGCCCCGGCAGAAAAAGACGAAGAGGCCTCTAAGTAGTGGTCCTCTTATGCTGAACAACGACCGCTCTAAGTCCGGGAAGCTTACCCGCTCCGCCTAGACTTCGTTTCAGCGGACAAACTATGCTGTTCAGTCTCCCGCCGACCCCCAAAAACTAACTACCCGCAGATATAGTGTTAACGGGTATTATGAACACTAGGGATCTACGAGTAATTAGCAACGTAATTAAACGCTACGACCGGTAATAAGTTTCGGCGACAACAAAAAATCCTTGGCTCCAGTCGAATTCGCCCATTGTGAGCCTGGCATTTCAAACCTATAATTGCCTCTTTAAGAAGCGAATACGCTTTAGTTTCTCGTAAGCAACCACTGACAATCTGTTTGTTAGTGCAAAAGTCACAAACACGTAAGATCGCAATCACAGGTGTTTGATTGACCACTGTTTCCGGTTTTATTTCATTGAGTTTTGAAGGAGAATATCGTGACAATTCGTGTCGCAATTAACGGGTTCGGCCGTATCGGACGACTAACTTTTCGTAACCTAGTTCATCGTAGTGATGAATTTGAAGTGGTCGCCATTAACGACCTCACAGACAATAAAACCCTCCGTACACTGTTAAAATATGACAGTATCCACGGTCGTTTTGATGGTGATGTGGAATACGACGACGACAACCTAATCGTCGATGGCAAAGCGATTCGTGCACTTGCCGAACGCAACCCAGCAGATTTACCTTGGGGTGACCTCGGAGTTGATATCGTAGTTGAAAGTACTGGTATTTTCACTGCCCGTGGTGGTGATGGTAAAGCCGGTTATGCTTCACACCTCGACGCTGGCGCAAAGAAAGTCATCCTCAGTGCCCCCGCTAAAGACGGTGCTGACTTGACTGTTGTCCTCGGGGTTAACGAACACTTGTTGACTCCAGAAATGAAGTGCGTTTCCAATGCAAGTTGTACGACTAACTGCTTGGCACCTGTTGCCAAAGTTCTTCACGAACAATACGGCATTGAATCGGGCTTGATGACAACCGTTCACGCTTACACTAACGACCAACGGATGCAGGACATGCCACACCCCGACCTCTATCGAGCTCGAGCTGGTGCCCAAAACATCATCCCGACATCGACTGGAGCGGCCAAAGCCGTTGGTCTAGTAATCCCTGAACTCGATGGCAAACTCACCGGAATCGCTCTGCGAGTTCCTGTGCCCACTGGTTCGGTTGTCGATCTGACTGTTAATCTTGGTAAAGCAACAACGGCCGAAGCAATTAACAATGCCATCCGTGAAGCTGCCGAAGGCCCCTTAAAGGGCATTCTGAAGTATACCGAAGATCCATTGGTATCGACTGACATTATTGGTGATCCACATAGCTCGATTTTCGCACCGGACTTTACACAAGTCCTCGGTGGTGAAGGTACCTTTGCTAAAGTCGTTAGCTGGTACGACAACGAATGGGGCTACTCCAACCGTACGACTGACCTTTGTGCAATCTTAGGTAACATGTAATCCTGTCAGCATTCGTTGCTTCAAGTTACGAGCACAAACGTGTATAACTAAACCGCAGTGGCGTTGATTCGCAACTGCGGTTTTTTTCATTTACCAACACCTGTTACTCGTCATTCCATGCAAAGCCAAACTTCATGATCCAATTCTCAGAAATCCAACAACCCGCTCCTAACATTGAAGAAGTCACTTCTGCGCGCACAGAGCTACTCCATCAAATCGAGTCTGCCAGTAGCGTTGCGGACGTCCGCTTAGCGATGCAACAGTGGGATCAAGGTCGCCGGGAAACAGGCACTTGGGAAGCACTCATACAGCTACGTTTTTGCCAAGACACGACCGACGAACAAGCCAAACAGGCGCAAGACGAAATGGACCAGTTACAGCCTAAACTGACTGAACTCGACATTAACATTAAACGCGCGCTGGTCAGCCATCCGTTGCGAGCGGAGCTTGAACAGGAAACAGGTGCTCAGTTATTCGCCTTATGGGAAGCCGAAATCCCGACGTTCGACCCCGTCATTGCTGACGACATGATCCGAGAATCTGGCTTGAAAACAAAATACACAACACTGCTGGCCTCCGCCAAACTCGAGTTTGACGGCGACACGCTTAACCACTCGACCATCACTCGCTATCGTGAAAACGCCGACCGCGACCTGCGTTACGGTGCGGAAATGGTACGCTGGCAGTGGTTTGCTGAACATGCCGAAGAGCTCGACGACTTATTTGATGAAATGGTTGCTTTACGCCATGGCATGGCACAAAAACTTGACTTCGAAAACTACGTCGATCTGGGCTATCAAATCATGAGCCGGATCGATTACGACCAACACGATGTAGCGCGTTACCGAGAAATGGTTCGCGCGGAAGTCACGCCACTGGGTCAACAAATTCGTGACGGCCAAGCGACCACCCTCGGCATCGACAAAACTATGTTCTGGGATGAATCAGTCTATCTCAAAGCGGGCAATCCGTTGCCCTCGAGCGACTATGACACGATGATTGGTCAAGCGACTGAAATGTTCAATAACATGGATTATGGTCTTAATGATTTTTTTCGTCTCATGAACGAAGGTGGATTCATGGATCTACAGAGTCGCGACGGTAAAGCAGGCGGTGGATTTTGTACCGCTTTCAGTACGGTCGGCATGCCGTATATCTACGCCAACTTCAAAGGCACTCGAGCGGATGTCCAAGTTTTCACTCACGAAATGGGACACGCATTTCAGTGCTACATGAGTCGCCAACAACCGTGGTTTGATTACCTCTGGCCAACCTATGAATCATGCGAGATTCACTCCATGTCTCTCGAGATGCTATGTTACCCACAAATGGAACTGTTCTTCGGCGACGGTGCCGCCGACTTCCGCCACATTGACCTCGCGAGCACACTAACGTTTCTACCCTACGGTGTTACCGTCGACGAATTCCAGCACTTGGTTTATGCCAAACCACAAGCCAGTCGAAAAGAACGTCACGAAATGTGGAAACAACTTGAATCAACCTATGAGCCCTATTTGGACTATGGTGATTTGCCACACGTGAGCAGCGGTGGACGGTGGCAAGAAAAACAACACATTTTCCGCTCACCTTTCTATTATATCGATTACACTTTGGCGCAAACCTGCGCGTTACAGTTTTGGATCAAAGCCGAAGAGAATCGAGAACAAGCGATGCAAGATTATGTGGCATTGTGCAAACGTGGCGGCGAAGCACCGTTTCAAGAATTGGTGGCCAGCGCCAAACTCATCAGCCCATTCAAAGAAGGTTGTTTGCGAGATGTTGTAGCCCATAGTCGTCAGGTATTAGGCATATAATATTAGATATGAGAAAGCAGTGCTCATCTTACATAGTCAGAGGTTAGCTATGAAATTTCGACTCTCGCCAGTTGCCGTTGCAATTACTGTTGTGCTGTTGACCATCTCAACGGCCATGGCCTGTCTGTGGGATACTGATACCCTGGCTCAAGAACGATCGAAATTCCCCTCAGCACTGGAATTGATCGCCGGAAAATTCCCGCGTCATAGTCCCGCCTTCTACCAATGGCGAATCGAAGACCGCCAAGCCAAGCTTGATAGCGGTGATGACCAAGCGAGTTATTATGACGATATCGCCGTTGCCTACGACAAGCTAAGGCAAGACGACCAGGCGATTGAGTGGATGCATAAGAAAGCGGAAAAATTTAATGACAGCGTTGACAACCGCTATAAGACTGCCGCCAATCTAGGAACATTCTACTTACACTCACGGCAACTCGACAAAGGCATCGAACAGCTCGAACTGGCCATCAAGATAAACCCCAACGCTCACTTTGGCCGTGAACGATATCAGTTATATCTGGCAAAGTACATCAAGTTACGCCTAGAGAGTGGTCACCTACGCGACGAGAAACTCTTACTCCCTTTACGATATGACCGCGATCATGACTCCCAAGCAACTGATCTTGAGACCGATTCATCACAAAACACAGCTCAAATTCATCCTCATAAAAAAGTTCGCCATTTTGGATCTGCTGTCGTCTATTTTGACGACGGTACGTACCGACAAATCGATAAAAAGCAAACGGCCGATGCGGTAACGGGCATTCTGGGAATGATGCGATTCGGCCATTACGATTCACCCGTGCTGCTCGAATGCTTGGGGGATTTATTGAGTGAAACAAGCAGTGTCAATCAAAACTCCGCCTACACAATTGCTGCCCGAGCGTACATGCGAGCTGCCGATTTGCTGCCGCAAGAAGATGAGGTGTCGCGCAACAGATATCACGAACTGGTTGAACGCGTGATGCACTATAAGGAAAACCTAGATCACCAAGACATCCGCCGCTATCTAGAGCTAGAACTTGCAGAAGCAACAGAATACTACAGACAAATCGTAGCGGATGAAGAACTGTGGATATCTCAAAACGCTGATGTCGAAGCGCTCTTTCAAACAAAGTATTATGCTAGCAGCGATGCCCAATTTACATTGAGTAACTACGCTGGCTCAAGCGGCGGAGGCGTCAACTATGCAGAAGTAGTGGTGTTCATTGCGATTGCACTCTTGTTATTGGCCTCCATCTGCCTTTATTTTCTCCGACGATTCCTAAAAAAGCTCGCGTCTCGACCGACCAATAAAGTCTAATAAACTCCCGCCTCATGAATCTATCTGGACGTAAAAACTGCAATCGACCTATACTACGGTGCTCGTAGAAGCAACAAATTCCTAGAA
>DTSG01000494.1 GCA_012965455.1 Planctomycetaceae bacterium
AAACAGTTGCGCAGTATCTTCTACTTGTGCCGCTTGATCTTTCACTTCGCGATACCAAGCAACCGCTGGATTAGACCCTGCCGTTCCCGTTGCCGTGATGATCTCCGATACGAATTCATCATAGGGCTTATTGGTATGCAAACTGTTACGAATCCAATCGTAAAATCCGAACGTTGCCGCCTTATCACCCTCGACGCGCCTCTTGTTACGCAAAACCGCATTCCATTTATTCGCAAAATAGTCCGCATAATCGGTGCTTGCCAGTAACTGATCAATTCGTTTACTGCGTTTGTCCGGGTCAGCGTTCGCTAGAAACGACTCAGCTTCTCCCAATGATGGAAGACGCCCAGCGATATCAACGGTGACTCGACGTAAAAAGACGGCGTCATCGCTCACGTCCGATGATGGCAAACCCAACTGGATGAGCTTATTAAAGACTAGATCGTCTACAAAATTATTTTTCTTAGGCAACGCGTCTACCTTGATTCCTAACGGTATCGTCGCGCGATAAACTCCAACGGTTCCTTGATATCGAGCCATCACTGCTACACTGCCCGTCAACTGACTTGTCGTTACCAGTCCTGTTTCGCTAACCTCAGCCATTTCCGTACTGTTAGAATCAAACGCTGTCGTTCTAGTCACATCGCGTATACTGCCGTCAGAATAATGCGCGAAGACCGAAATTTGTTGCTCGCCATTACGCTGCATCAATCGTTCTTCTGGTAAGACAACAATATGCGTAACCGTAGGATCTTCCGGCTGTCCGTAGGGCATTCCCTGTTCAATCCAGCGACTAAGCAACCGGTACGACGGTGAGTCAGCTGAGAGTCTCGCTCCACCACCGTGTGGTACAACACCAATCGCTTTTTGCAATAGAAGACTTCTTTCCGGAGCTGCTGGGAAGACGCGACGACCCCGGCCTTCCTTAACTAGAAACTCATAATCTTCATCAGGCTCAAACCCGAGTAGCGACAATCGAAATCCGTTTTGTCCACTACTTTTTCCGTGGCACCCGCCACCATTACAACCAAATTTGGTAAAAACCGGAGTAACTTCATTAGGAAAATTAACAGCAAGGTCTTTGACGATATTTGTGACTTGAATCGAAACGGTCGTAGATAACTTACGCTCAATTTTAGCCGTGACAACAACATCGCCTTCAGCAATTGGTGACACGAACCCGTTGGAACTGATTTCAACTAAGCCAGCTGGAGAACTACTGTAAACAACGTCCCGCGTAAGATCTCGTTGCTGGCCACTGTCATAGGCACCAGTCACGATCAACTGCAACCCCGCATCCCGACCAGATATTATGGTCGTTTGATTCTCTGCGACATTATCAATGTCGATCGACTGCAACACACCCGGCTCACCTAAACCAGGAGGAGTCGCTTTATCCTCTTGGGCGCTTAGCAAAACGCTAAATGATAGAATCAGGATGGATGTTAGCGGCAAGAATTTATTCATTGCGTTTCCCTTTGGCATCGCACCGGACTGGACAAGGAATCCGAAGTCGGAAGGTGCTTAGAAAAATGGTTGGCTCGTTGTGCTTTAATTATAGCAATACTTATGTATTGTTGCGAACTTTTCCACCCGCCCGCAAGCTCAGTTGGACTAAAAAAGCTTCTTTTCCTACGTGCAAACTGAAGTAAATCCCTACGTCGGGGGGCATCCCGTGGATTGTTTCGTTTTAGTCCCGCAAATTTGCCGTCGTGTCCAGCTAAGGTCGCAAATCCTATTCCTGCTCAGCCACCGTAACTAAGTTCATTACATCGCCTTGCTCTATCGCGTTCACGACTTCCATGTCACCGATTACTTTACCGAAAACGCTATGCATTCCGTCTAAGTGCGGCGTTGGACCATGTGTAATGAAAAACTGCGAACCATTTGTATTGGGTCCAGCATTGGCCATTGACAAGATACCCGCAGAGTCGTGACGCAAATCAGGGTGAAATTCATCATCAAACTTATAGCCAGCGTCACCTGTACCAATACCATCCGGGCATCCGGTCTGGATCATAAAATCAGCAATCACTCGGTGGAATTTTAATCCGTTGTAAAAACCTTCCCCAGCCAGTTTTTCAAAATTGGCGACTGTTTTTGGTACCTCTGCACCGTAGAGTTCAACTTGAATGTCACCCTTGTTTGTCTTTATCGTTGCTACTTTCATCAGGTAGTTACCCTCCAAATATTGTTATCAAATACTAGTAATGCCGAATTGCGTTAGTTTAGCCGCTTACAAATCGCCGTCTAGACCACTCACTACGCCGAAAACCGCCGGCACCTCCATACCCGTCTCCAGCAATTCTAAATATGTTGCCCGTGGAATATCGGTCGCGCCGAGAACGCTACAGTGCGGAGTTGCTTGTTGCACATCTAACATTGCAAAACCCCACAACTCTAAGTGTTGAACCAAAACACATAATGCCACGCGTGACGCATCACTTACATGATGAAACATTGACTCGCCACAAAAGATCGATCCAACTGCTATTCCATAAAGGCCGCCAACCAACACGTCTTCTTGCCACACCTCGATGCTGTGCGCGATTCCCTTCTCGTGTAATTTCGCATAAACCGATTTCATCTCATCCGTAATCCACGTCCCAGTCTCAAGTTCTCCTTCGATTACCCGTGGACCACTACACTCAGAAATAACCTCAGCGAATGATTGGTCACTAGTAACCCGAAACCGCCCCGAGCGCATCTTTCTCTTTAGTCGACGAGGAATATGGAGGTCCGCTGGAATCAAAACTGTTCGCGGGTTCGGACAAAACCAACCGAGCGCTTTTTCTTCCGTACCTTCGCCTAAATCCAACGGCCACGGAAAAATTCCATGTGCATATGCGTTTAACACCCAGCGTGGCGTCAACTTTCCGCCGGCGGCAACAACTCCGAACTCATTTGCCGTACGACCAGCAGGGAAAATTGTTTCGCTGAGCGCCTGCTGCCAAATATTCTCGATGTCAGAATTTGTGGGTTTTGCCATGTAATTCCGTTACCTAATCCAACATCTGAGCCGACTCAGAATCTAGCAACACGCAACGTCCATCGTTCCTTTTATGCACTCTGCGTAAACCGTTTCGCGTAATTTGACAATTTCTTACAATCTTCTCCGCCAGCAACGCAGTATAATAGGTTGTGAGTCGGCAAGGGGCAATTACGCTGCTCCCCTTTTTAACGTTAACAAATAAAACGTCGCTTGTCGCTGCGGAACACAACACAAAAGGTTATTACTGGCTATGAACACTCAATTACCAACCCCACAAAGCGACGCGAACGAAACACCCGAAGTAGCGCCCCCTATTCCCACAGAATTGGCACTCGTCACTTCCTCTCATACATCGGGTGACATGGCCACAGCCGCTATCAAGTATCGCTTTGCTCGTCTCTTAACAACTACCGTGGCGCTACTAGCGATAATCTTCGGAACACCTTTCCTTGTGCAACAGATTCAATATTCGCTCGAATACGGCCGCATCATTGCCAAATATGACGCCGCCGCCATCCATATTGACAGTCAATCTATTAAATCAATTTCACTCGCTTCGGAATTGGTTTCCTACAAAGTGACTCCTTCGGTTGTCCATATTCACACATCTACTACTGAATCCGGGTCGCGCCGTAGCTTCCAACATCCTTTCGCACAATCAAATCTTTTCCCCTCACGGGGTCAAGGATCCGGTGTGATCGTCGACGCCGAGGGATACATCATCACCAATCGTCACGTAATACAAGGCGCTGAGATGATCTATGTACAACTCCACGACAAAACGGAACAAATTGCCAAAGTGGTTGGTGTCGATCAATTAACTGACTTGGCACTGCTAAAAATACAACCCACTGCAATGCCCGCCATTGAATGGTCAACGGCGCCAACCACAAACGTCGGTACCATGGTCTGGGCGATCGGTAGTCCCTTTGGACTTGAACGAACCCTAACCTTTGGAATTGTCAGCGCCACACGACGCACTGCCAAAGTAGGTACTGTGTATCAAGAGTTTCTGCAAACCGACGTCGCGATCAATCCGGGCAACAGCGGTGGACCACTCGTTAACGAGCGTGGTGAATTGGTCGGCATCAATACCGCCATCGTCGGCGACGCCTATCAGGGGATAAGCTTTGCAGTACCCTCACACGTTGTCAAATCCGTCTACGAGCGACTAAAGACATCGGGGGTCGTTTCGCGGGGATGGCTGGGACTCGCATTGGAAGACGTAACAGCAGAACATCTAGCCCAACGCGGCACGTCTCAAACCGGCATTGATCCCATCCAGGGAACAGTAATCACTAGTTTCCCACGGGGTCTATCGCCAGCGAAAGCAGCAGGCTTACTCGTGGGTGACATCCTCACTAGATACAACACGACAGATATTTTGGATACGGCGCACTTGATCCAACTTGTAGGTGCCCAACAAAATGGTGAGAAAGTTACCATTGCATATATGCGCGATGGAGACCCCAAAGTAGTTTCTTGCATATTAGGTCTGCGACCGCGCGAGTAATCCAACCCACATTATGTTTCTATGGAATGGCATCCGCTGGTCTAGTACCGGCGTCAGCGCGACCACTGCCTTCGAGCCTGTTCAACACGCGAACTTGCAAATCACTGTTACATAATATTTGGCAGCTCAGCCGCACCCCCGAAAGTTCTCGTGCTGTCAGCGTTTCCTCTTCTCGGGAATTCATTTCCCCCGCGTCACCGCCGAGAATTTCCACTTGGCACGTAGTGCATTTTCCGTTACCACCACACGCATGCAACTGGTCAATATTAGCCTCATCAACTAAAGCCAACACCAAACGCTTACCTGCTGAAACCTCGAATTCGCCTATACCTTCTACGTCTATCGTTGGCATTACATCTTCTCCTCTTTACAAAAACAACACAACTTACAAACTATAATTTACCTCTTGAGCGGTCCCGCTATTTACTCTGCAACCAAGACAGCTTGTTTACGTTATCCAAGGCTTTATGGATTTCAGTCCCCTCGTAAAAAGACAACCATCCACGCAAAACGACACTCTCTCCCACAGGAATATCTGGGAAGTGCGGATCACTATGCAAACACGGACAGAGGTCACTACCCCAACCTCGCTTACATGCCTGCCAAGCATAAAGAATCCACTGCGTCCCGTTGGGATTACCACAGGCAACTGCCATCGGAGTGAACACCTTGTTGTCCGTCGTCTGTTGGTTGAAACCAGTCATCTTCGCCAGCATCGCGCAATTCTGCGTGTATAACCCCGTTAAAATATTTTTCGAGTTATTTGTTAAGCGCATTTCCATCTTTACACTAACGGCGTTCGACCACACTCTTGTCTGTAGTTCCACGTTGTTCGGAAAAACTCGTACCGATTCATAACCACCCCGAATCGTATGCCACTCTCCCTCCGCAAGCACAATATCACGTTTGTCCCACATCGTTGGGATGTGTTTATGCGCCAGATACAGCAACTCCCTGCCACTAGGCGTGTTGCTCCAAATAGCTTCAGGAATATCAAGCACTATATAGTCCGCTGCGTTCCAGGGTGAAAACACCGACACCTTCGTTTCACGCTGAGGCCGAATTTCACCGTCGCGAAAACCAATTCGAGGATGGCGTCCCCCTGGATATGGTAATACCTGTAACTGACCTCTTTTGACTCGCTCGGTCCGTGCCTTTGCCAATGCCAAGCTTGCACTACCCGCATCAAGCCCGCTCGCCATCCTCGTTTCAGCGACCGTATAACCATGGCGTTTCATGATATCGAACCAGTATGAGGTTTCTCGGCGAGTTTGCGGCAGGCGTGCATCACTACGCAACAGACCTTTAGCCAACATATCCCGCCTGTCTGCAATAACTCCTGCTGGATCCTTGGGTTTCATACCCTTATCAATATATTGGTCGAGGTCTCGCAGCGCGATGACCTTGAATCCATTTACCTTCAAGTAATGCATATACACCCGAAATCTGTCCGCCGACGTGCTGACCCAATCATGGGCTCCATCAGGGACACCGTGAAACTGCAAGACGGATATGCGACCTAATTCAGCCTGCAGTACAGCCCGCAGGAAATCATCAAATACCCAATCCGGCCGCGCATCCCCAGCAGTGGGAATTAGCAGGGGATGGTCGAGACCTGGCTCTAGCGCGACGCCCTTGCCTGCTGCATATTCAAATTCAGGTGTTCCACCCCGGCGAGCAAAGCGTATACCTTGCTCCGCAAGCCACGGCAACATCTCAAAGCTAAATGTATTACCCGGATATGCATAACTAATTGGAGCGGGAATTCCGTGCTCTTGGCAACGCGCAGCGATACTACCGAGTTGTTCTTTATAGTTATCGACAGTCAACGCTACATGGTCACGAGTATGATTGCCAATCTCAAACCCGTCCTGATGTAACTGACGAATCTGCTCCCAAGTCATATAATTTCGCTTGTCTTTTTGAAACTCAAATCCTTCGGTAATGAAAAATGTCGCCCCAAATCCGTATTGTTTTAGCAACGGCCGCGCCACTTCAAACTGGCTACGTACCGAGTCATCAAATGTCAACACAACAACTTTGTCGGGCACTGGATCGGCCCCGTAGGATGCGTCATGACCAGCAACGGCCACAATCGCAGGTATCAACTTCCACCACGAGATCCAATTCTGATTCGACAATCTATCAAGCTTCAGCATTTAATTACTATCCTTGTCCCTTGCTTTGGTGTCGAATCAATCTGCAAGTCGATTCCATGATTCTTCGCGCGTTGCATCATTGTACACAATCCGAACTTATCCACCTCCACATGCTCAACCTCAAAACCACATCCCCTGTCCTCGATGGATATTTCTACTCCCCGTGGCTGACTGCACAACGCCACAAGCACCTCCGGGGCGCCGCTGTGTTTTCTGGAATTCCAGACGGACTCGCGAATCAACAATAGGACCGGTGTATGCCACTCAAGTGATACTCGCTTCCAGAGGTCGTCCGCTTCAAGCCGAACAGTAAAAGATTCTGAGGTCAAACTCAGGCAGAGCTTTTCCAAATCATCAATACCGTCTAGAGTTACTTCTGCACCTGCTCCGCCGCTGATAATTTCCCGAGTTTGGTCAATCGCCGTTTTCAGCATTTGATCAATCGTCTCCAGTTCTTGGAGCCGTTCATCTGTCAATTCGGGGACGGCAAGCATCGACTGCAATTGCATGTGAGCGGCAATCACGCGTTGCATCGGCCCGTCGTGTAAAGACGCCTCCAGTTCAAGCAGCGAGGATTGCTGTTGTTTGATTTCGACCCGCAAGGCCTGGATTAAGCGATCTTTCGCTTCGCTTCCCATCTACTAGCGCTCCCTAAAATGTGCTAACAACGTCCGCTGCATTTCCAGATTGCTCAGCTTCCAGATCTCACCATCCACGATATAGTGATGAATATTGACGGCGATTACCAGCAAATTAAATCCAAACAATAGATGCAGCGACCAATTGTTGGCCACGATAACGAAACTGGGTACAGTAAACAATAAGTAGCCGCACACGATTAGAACCAACATCAGAAGCACAGGCTTCACCACGTTTGCCTTTGGATTTTTGGCGAGTTGTAGATTGCGCTCAATTCGATTAGTAAAACTCAAGTATTGCAAAGCATGTGCGACTTGCACCACCACCGCAATTCCATAAACGTAATGATATTGCGTGACGAGGTAATACCAAAAGAAACTTGCGGCCCAAGGAGTGATCGCATTGATTGGAATCCGTTTGCCCGTCCGTTGGTACGCGCCGTAAAACCCGAGGCCTCCTAATACAAGCGC
>DTSG01000495.1 GCA_012965455.1 Planctomycetaceae bacterium
TCCAGGGGCCTGCGATAACAGTGAATAAGTGGATTGACCTTGTGTAAAATGCCGAATGTCGATATAGTGTTCAGGTGTTCACTAGGTGGTATTTTGTACACTTTACGGGTTTACGAGCATTTAGCGAGTAATCTTTGGTGGTTTTTCATTTTATTTTGGCAATCAAATGTCAAAAAAAAACTTCAAACCGGTTGAATTGAATTAATTAGTTATCCATAAAGGAAGAGTAAAATGGTTGCAATCAAACAAATAAGCAATAACAATTCTGAAAACCCATCCGCAGACAAGTCTGACAAATTGGACAAGGAAGTCACAGGTACAACAATGGAAGATAAATCCATAGATTCCACCGAAGCAACTGAAGCTTCAGCGAAAACAGTTGCTACAGAAACAACTCCGGCAACGCCAGCCAAACCAAAAGCCAAAGCGAAGAAAGCAGCGAAGGCGACCAAGAGTAAATCCAAAGCAGACGCATCTAACGCTAAATTATTTGCTGGCAACACGCATTTAAAAACGACATTGCAGCAGATTGAAAAACAATTTGGCGAAGGTTCGATTATGCCGCTCGGCAGCGCCAAACGACATAAGATCGAAGGTATCCCTACCGGGAGTCTTTCGCTGGATATGGCGCTCGGTGGCCAAGGTATTCCCCGCGGGCGAATCATCGAAGTTTTCGGCCCAGAGTCCAGTGGTAAAACAACAATAGCTTTACATGTTGCTGCTGAAGCACAAAAAGCTGGCGGTATCGCAGCAATGATTGATGCTGAGCACGCCTTTGATCCGAGTTGGGCAAAAAAGCTAGGAATAGAACTCGATACATTGCTTGTGAGCCAACCTAGCCATGGCGAAGAAGCAATGCAGATAACTGAGATGCTCGTGAAATCCAATGCTGTTGACGTCATTATCATTGACTCCGTCGCAGCACTCATTCCCCGCCGCGAACTAGAGGGTGAAATTGGGGATAGCCATGTCGGATTACAAGCCAGACTCATGAGTCAGTCGATGAGAAAATTGACGGGAGCGATTGCGAAGAGCAAAACGGCCGTCATTTTCATCAATCAAATTCGAGAGAAGATTGGAGTGATGTTTGGCAGCCCAGAAACAACTCCCGGCGGGCGGGCCCTGAAGTTCTATTGCTCATCCCGAATTGATGTGCGGCGAATTGGCCAGCTCAAAGATGGCGATCAAGTCATCGGACAACGTGTCCGTTGTAAAATCGTCAAAAACAAAGTGGCTCCGCCGTTCCGCATCGCTGAATTTGACATGATGCATACGAATGGAATCAGCTTTGAAGGTGACTTAATTGATATGGGAGTTAAGCATGGTGTGCTAACTCGCGCCGGATCATGGTTCAAATACGGCGATACCTATCTGGGACAAGGCAAAGAGAAGGCCCGCGCGTTTCTTGCTGAGAATAAGGATGTCATCGACGAAATCCAGCCGCTCATATTCGCAGCGGCTGGCTACGGGCTCGATGATGAACTTGAGACGACTCCACCGCCACAGGAAACCGAACCCGATAGTTAAACAATGACAACAATCGCTAATGATCTGCGAAACATAGCTACGACGATCATCACCAATAGGGTTGACGGGCACAGTTTACGTCCGCTCAACCCTGTCGGTTTTTCAAGTGGACGCTACCTAGCAATCTTCGTTGCTGTCTTTGTCTTATTGCCAGCGCTGGTACCGGATTCTGTCTCTGCACAAACGAATTCAGCCGACCTAGCAGAATTGCTTCAACGCACCGCCCGCACAGTATCGCCGGCAATCATGGCAATCGGACACGTCGACAATGCCGCCAGCTCGCCAGAAAATACCTCGGATAAACAACAACCAATAAATGCATGGACGATTGGCGTCGCAATCAGCGATGATACGTTGATCTGTGCCGCTCATCTATTACCACTCGGCAATGACTGCGAATATGTGCTGTCCGAAACTATTCAAGCAAACGCCATTGATGGCAAAAAACCAGCTAGTCAGCCACGGTTACATCTAATTGCCATCGAATATGACTATGACATCGCCGTTTTTAAGATCAATGGAGACAAAACCCCTTTCATTCCGATGCACTCGGGCACCCAAGGTGATT
>DTSG01000496.1 GCA_012965455.1 Planctomycetaceae bacterium
AGGGGAGGTCTTGGGCACCGGGTCGTTGCGGTCGATTCATGTTGTTCGTATTTCTTAATTAGAGTGTTATTCAACTTAGGAGTTCATTGACTCGTTGAACAAGTTGTTCCATAGCAAAAGGTTTATGTAAATATGTATCGACGCCGAGCAGTTCGGCGTAAGATTCGTGTCTTTCACCCTCGTTTGCGGTCATCATAACGATCTTAATCGGTTCTTCGTAGTCTTTACGTAGGGCTTCAATCACGAGAAAACCACTTCGTTTCGGCATCATCATATCGAGAACTACCAACGCAGGTTTAGTGTCGTGAGCGGCAGTTAACCCTGCCTCTCCATTGTTAGCAGTGGTGACCTCATAACCAGCTTGTCTCAACGCGAACGCAACCGTAGCGAGAATATCAGGATCGTCATCGATGACTAGGACGGAAGGACCAGTTGTAGATTGTTCGGGGGCGGTCATGATCTGAAGGACTAGGAAGTGAGTACTGTTGAATTTAGCGGACAAAAGCGGGAAATTAAGGGCTATTGAAACTTACCACGTGGAAACTTTGATGCAAGCAATGGATTGCAAAACCTAGGATTATCTTTTCGCCTAGTAAATCCGCTGCGCCGACTTGGATTAAAGTCGGAGGTGCTGGTGACAGAACCGCTCCCACTGTCGTATGTCCCTGTTGTGGTTAGTACGCTAAGTGGCGCAAATTCTGCGAACAAATCCGGCTCAGATCACGAAATTAGGATCCTCTTCCTTGTAACTGCCGGAAATGATGGCATCGGATATAGGAGACTGTGACCGCAATACACACCCAGTCCCACGACCTACTTGGTCGATGCGGGTTTGAGTGAAAAACTCATATAGTGCAATCCGCTCGGTCGATTGAACAAAACACCGCCCGTTGGGGCCAGGTGTTTTGAGATCTCCGAGAATTCCGGTAAGGGGTGATCCTGGAAAGCAGAGTTAAGGACTCGGAAGAATTGATTGTCCGAGGCTTGGCTTGTGATTGTGTCTTGCACGGAATCACCAAGCAACACGTCATAAAACATTTTTAGGGAATGCTCTGGGCGGCTAAAGGAAATAGCGGACGGTTGGATTTCGCCAGTCTGTGCTTTGATTTGAGCGACAATCAGCTGAAAATCACTCTGATCAGCTAGCTTTTCGCCTTCACCAGTTGACGTGTCGATAACGGATTCAACAATTTCAAACGAATCGCCGACAACCAAGTATCCCTCGACAATGGCGAATGTTGGTTGTGGTTGGCGAAAGTTTTGGCGAAAATTTTGCGCACTTTCCTGTGGTGTGGGCTGATTCTGAACTCCGTCTGGCTGTTGAAACGAAACTTCGGGAGGGATAGGTTGTCCGGCGCCAGGGTTCGGGGTCGAAATCAAATAATAAGCCCTTCCACGGTAGTCCTTTTTCTCGATTGGCACTTCGAACTTTTCAATATTAGTGTCAAGAAAATCTGCAAACGCGTCAGGGTCTTTCAGTTTCACCGAAATGAGTCGAGACAGGCTATTGAGTCTAATTGGTTCGACGACCTTACCAATCATTGTGAGCCGACCGTCTATTTGGCCGATAACATCTTCGCGCAAGTTCCATCCAGTCGGGGTGTTGACATTGTCCTCAACGAGGTTTTCAAAGTAGCCGGCACCGAGGATTTGATCAACGAGTTTTTCTACTTCGTCATATGTCTTTTCCAGATCCCAGAAGATCGTGCTATAGTCAGCCACGTCAGCAGGGACCCACGATTCTGGAGTCATATCGCCCGATCCGAACGTAAGGAGGTTAAGTACTCCACGGCGTGGTGTTCCTAACGCGAGGTGAAAATGGGCGACGCTATCGAACCCAGGTGGCGCTAGAATGATTGAACCGCCAACGGCTTTAAATCCGTCAACACCCAGTGTAGGTAATATCGCCATTACTGCCTGAGCTTGGAAATTGTCACGAGTAGTCGCATTGATGAGAGTTAGCGGATCAGCGAAAAAACTAATTTGAGGCTGGTAGTCGTCGGCGCCGACGCTGTTCCGCATGATATCTGTGAATTTACGATTGTCAGACAGGTTGCGGTCAGTTTCTTCGGCGGTTCCTTCCCAGGCGCTT
>DTSG01000497.1 GCA_012965455.1 Planctomycetaceae bacterium
AAACGCCTTCACATCACGATCATTGCTAAGCCGCGGGCCGGGTGTGGAAAAAATGATTCTTACGGAGAGCGCGATTTACCGCGCTGCAACTCGCTGCAAAACAGACCAGCGCCCCCTTTGAGGGGAGCCCGCAAATAGCAAAAACCGCCGCTTAGCAGTACGGTAATCGCACAGGCTAAGCGGCGGCTGAGGGTGATGCTAGTTACTGCCTATTTGTCGACCTCCGTTGCTTTCTTACCGTAGGTATGCGTCACCTTAACCGCTTCGTTTTTCTTAGGTTCCCCGTTGGGGTATTGTGTGTTTCCATCACAATCAAACGTTTTACTTGACCCGTCGTCTCCATCGACTCGGATTTTTATAATATTGTCATTCTTGTCACGTTTGATATAGGAGACGGTGCCGCGATAGATGAAGAGTGCCGGCTCGGGTGTTCGCTTGCCAATTTCAAAATCTCCAGACTCCGAATTCATTACAGCGTCGGCCATTGCCACGAGAGATTCTTGGTCGTGCGTATCTCCATGTGAATCTAGAATTGTTTTGATGACGGCGTCCAAATCCCGCTGCACCGGATTGGGATGTACTATCAGGATTCGTTTTCGATCGAGTACCTGTTCTCCTTGTAATGTGGTGGCTACCATTACAAGTTGATAGTGGCCCCGCGGAGTGCGGCGAGGGATTTGACAGCGGACAGCGACGATGCGTCGACTGTCAGAGGCGACGCGTACTAAGGCGCTTCCAATATTTACCCGCCGTAGGTTGTTTGTGACGAGAAACATGTTCACCTCAACCCCCATACCTCTTTTGCTGCTATTAAATAGGCCGACTTGGGCGCCAAATTGATGTCCTGGAGTGGCTGCTACTGGACTCCGCAGTATGAGTGCGATGAGTTGACTATCGGAATGTAAGTCAACAGAGTCAGGTTGTTGTGCGTGCAGTTGCGCTGTGGAAAAAAATGCGCCGCAAACAGTGATAGCCAATAAACACGTGGTAGAAATTAAGATGCGTCTAATCATTGGTAGAAACCTTTCGAATTCCGCCCCCGGAATTTAAGTTGTTCTTCGTTACCATAGATAACGTTGCAAGTTGCATGCCAACGTGTTTCTCAAAACGTCAGAATCTGTCAATAACGTCAAGAATTAGAAATTCGTGGGCAATGACAACGTTAGCGGAAGTTGATTTTCCAAACGTGTACGATAATGCATTAGCGTAATGCAACAGATTCGCATAATTGCACAGATAAGAACTGCCACTGCCGGTCTACGAGTAACCGGCCAGCCCAGTCTACGGCGAGCCCATGGCGTCAGCGTTCACCAGGACGATTCCACCTATATCGTTGATACGTCGCTCGCCTCTGGAACCGGACAGCTTTAACAAGAGCCACCGTAGGAGTTCACTCTTTTGGTTTTACTGTTTGCTGTGTCTTCAACCAACCAACGAGATTCACCAGTTCCTGTGGCAAAAGCACGGCGTCGATACCGACGGGCATCAGAGATGTATTCGAGCGTTTACGAACATCAATGCGTTGCTGGGGAATCATCTTTTGTAGCCCGCCCGGAATTCGCAGAGTCAACGTCTCTTTCGTTTCCGTGGTGACAAAACCCGTGTACAAAGTACCTTGGTCGGTTACGACACTGATGCTCTCGTAGCCTAGGCTGATCGTTTCGCTCGGTTTCAGGATGGACAGAAACAGTTGCTCCGAAGTAAGTCTGGCGCCGATGGCGGTGAGAGCTGGGCCAAAATCCTGACCCTGGTCACCAATCTTGTGACATTTGATACAACCGCCTTTTTGAAAGGCGGCAAACCCCTTCGTGATATCAGGCGTGGCGACCAACAATTTTTCCAGCGGCCAGCGACTCTCGACTGGAACCAGCAGGTCAGATTTTTCAGCCGCATACATCCGGGTATCCGGTCCTGGGGAGAGCGTCAGTGCCCGGATGGCAGGAGCCAGAAACTCTTTTGGCAATTTATTCTGCTCAACGAGCGCCATGAGTTCCCGCGCCGGAGTCGAACTTTGTCCCATCGCCGCGATAGCAAGCAAGCGAGTCGCCTCGGGTTGAGATTCGTTGGTGACAACGGCCGTCAGATAATTTTT
>DTSG01000498.1 GCA_012965455.1 Planctomycetaceae bacterium
ATGTTTTCGTTGAAGTCCTCTTTAGATATTCAATTTTCGTTGTTGTCGACCGGAACGTCAAGTAACTTAGCGGCTCGAAATTACGCTTTTCACGTTCGATCGCCATTCTTACAAGTCTGATTTCGGGGGCGTACAAATATCAGATGTCGGGGTATAATATTACTGCATTGATGAACAAGGTGTAGGAGGTTCACTGGATTCCGCAGACCGTGACGCATTAGTATTGCATAGGCTGGTACATGTTTTCAATTCACATCATCCAAGGATTTGACCAGGGCGAGCGTCTGGAGATAGCCAAGAAGATTTTTCGCTTCGGCCGCGATAGTGATAATGATCTGCAATTGCACGATTCGGAGGTGTCTCGCTTTCACGCCGAACTACAACCGGATGGTGATGGTTTTAAGGTTGTTGATTTGGGGAGTTCCAACGGCACTTTCGTCAATGGTCAGAGGATATCCTCGGTGCGACTGAGCAGTGGTGACCGAATTCAGATGGGCAAGACACATATCATCATCAAGGAACACGGCAGCGAGGACGCCAACGACCATTCTGCTGAAGTTCAGTTCGACGACAACACAGCTGTGGAATCGCAGATCCTTGAGTCGATCGTTCCGCAGTTCGGCGGCGGAGCGTTGCCAGTCGACGATGCGCGGGTAACAACGGGCGACGACGGGCAATCTAAACTGGATGCTGAAGCGTTGCGTAGCCATTTGCAAGTGATGTACCAAACGACGTTGGCCGTATCGCAGACGCTCGATATTGATGAATTGTTGGAGCGGGTGCTGACATTAGTTTTCGAATGGGTCGATGCGGATCGCGCGTGTGTGCTGTTGATGGACCAGCAAACCGGCGAGCTTACCCCCCGTTTGCGCAAAGATCGCGATGAAGTTCCTAAATCCGACCAATTAGTTATTAGCACGCGCATTTTGGACTATGTAATCGATAATGGTGAGGGTGTAGTTTCGACAAATGCGAGTCGTGACGAGCGTTGGGAGGCTAGTGAAAGTATTGTTGGCAACAAGGTCAATGAGGCGATTTGTGTGCCTTTGACGGGACGATATGGCGTGGTTGGTGTGATATATATTGACACTGCCGTACCGGACCAAGGTGCTCTGTTAGGCAAACATGTCCGAGTGTTTACCAATGAGCATCTGCGGATGTTGGTCGCAATTGGTCATCAAACGGCTTTGGCTGTGGAGGACACCTATTATTATCGCGCGATGTTGCAATCGGAAAAACTCGCCGCGATGGGGCAAACGGTAACGAGCATCGCGCATCATATCAAAAACATACTGCAAGGTATTCGCGGAGGAGGGTTTGTTGTTGAGGGCGGTTTGCAGCAAGACGACTGTGTGACGATTGCCAAGGGGTGGGACATCGTTAAGCGAAATCAAGAGCGCATCTCTGGATTAGTTATGGATATGCTGTCCTATAGTAAAGATCGACAGCCAGAACGGGGATCCGTGAGTTTGCGAGAGATCGCGATCGAGGTCGTCGAGATGTTGTTACCCCGAGCTGCAGAGGTGGGCGTTATGTTGAAAATTGACGCGCCGACGGAACTGGAAGAAGTGTTGCTGGACGCAGTTGGCATCCACCGCGCGTTGTGGAACGTTGTTTCCAATGGCCTCGACGCTTGCGCCGATGTAGATGACGCAGTTGTGAATGTGTCTCTTGGGCAACGTGAGGCGGAGCAGTTTATCCGCGTCGAGGATCGAGGCATTGGAATTGCGGCGAGGGAAATTGAAAGAATCTTCGCTCCATTTGTATCCGACAAGGGTGGTCAAGGAACGGGCCTTGGTTTGGCGGTGAGTCGAAAAATATTGCGCGAACATGGCGGCGACCTGACAGTGTCGTCGGTTGTCGGCGAAGGGTCGACATTTGAATTGTCGGTTCCAGCGAAAACGGCGAATATGGGCGAGTCAAAATCCGATTCTGAATCGGAACAGGATATGTTCGAAACGGGCGTCGTTCCGCGTACATAGTCGTCGTGCCCGAATTTGGTTTTGAAGTCCCGTTCCTGACACTCCCTACTCGGCAACAAAGGGATTAGTTTGTTTTTCTTGTCCAATCGTAGTGTTGTTTCCGTGCCCCGTGAGCACGATGGTGTCTGCCGGTAACGTGTATAACTGTTGCCTAATGGATTGTTCAAGTACTTCGAAACTGCCGTCGGGGAAATCTGTTCTACCTATGCTGCCAGCGAATAGGACGTCGCCATTGATAGCAACCGTGGGAGTTGCGTCATGCCAAATCCACACAACATGGCCGCAGCTATGCCCAGGTGTGTCGCGAGTTTCAAGACGGATACCGGCAAACTCAATGATTTCGCCATGGACAACCGTTTGATCGGCAGGCGGACTCACAATTCCAAGACCATAGGATGCGGACAAATTCAATTGTGGGTCAGTCAGCTTCGGTGCATCGCCGACACCTATCACTAGTGGTGCGTGAGGAAATTGCATCTTAATCGCCTCGTTTCCGACAATGTGATCTGTATGACCATGAGTATTGAGAATGGCAGATACGGTTAAGTCATTTTTTGTCAGATATTGAAGAATCGATTCGGTGTCGAAGCTGGGATCGATGACGATACAATCGTTTCTATCCTTCAAGTGAACGATAAACGCATTCTCGGCGAACATTTCTGAGACGACGGTGGTAATCTGTACGGGTGTTTCCGATAGGCTAACTTTAGTCATGGTATCTTATTCTCTTCTGGCAATTTAGGGAGAATACACAGTAATATCCCGCTGTCCTGATATGGTAAATATAGCTCTATATTAAATCTTGAAAAGCCATTATTGTCGACTCGCAATAGTAGTCTATCACCCCAACTCGAGGCGATAAGAACAGCATACCATCCGAAATGCTACGGGATGTAGCTTAACGGAGATCGTTGGTATTCTTATTTAATCAGGGAAGTTTGAAGCGAGGGCACCCAGTAGGCGGGGCGCTCTGTGATAGGGAGATTCACATGATCCGCAAGTTTTTAGTCGGGGCCGTTCTGTTTAGCCTCATATTCACCACGATAAATTCTCAAGCACAACAGCAACCAGTTCGCGTTGCTGTCAATAAAGGTGCCGGAGTTGCACTCATACCGCATCCGTTAAAGCCCGCCATTGATATTGCCAAAGCAGCACTCGCTAATAGTCAAAAGAACATAAGCGATTACACGGCTACCTTGGTAAAGAGAGAACGTATTGACGGAGTTCTCGGAGTTTCCGAGTACATCTATATTAAGGTTCGTAACGCAAAACCGTCGACGCCTTTTTCAACATATATGTATTTTGTTAAGCCAGCAGTCGCTAAGGGCCGTGAAGTGATTTATGTGCAGGGCCAAAACCAGAATAAGATGTGTGCTCATGAGGGTGGAACTGGCCTGAAGGCTGCGATACCTGACCTGTGGCTCGATCCAGCCGGATTCTTAGCAATGAAGGGCCAGCGTTACCCCATTACGGAGATTGGTTTAGAGAACCTTATGGTACAACTCATTGCTCGTGCCGAACGAGATATGAGAGCTGGTATGTGTAAGGTTCAATTTCGTAAGGGTGCCAAGATCAACAAACGTCCATGTACGATGATTCAGGTGATGCACCCGGACAAACGAGCACCTTATGATTTCCATGTAGCGCAGATATTCATCGACGACGAGTTACAAGTGCCTGTGCGATACGTTTCTTACGATTGGCCGGAAGCACCTGGTGCTCCTGCCAAGTTAATCGAAGAGTACACATACTTAAATGTGAAACTAAACAACGGATTCAAGGACATTGATTTTGATGTCAACAATCCAAATTACAATTTCAAAGGTGCTAAAAAGTAACTTTGGTAATAGAAGTCGCTGACCGGTAAATTGCCGCCTCGTGAATGCCCCACGCTTCACGAGGCGATTTTGCCGGCAACCTTAGCCCGGCGTTTGCCGAGCTATCAAACCCCAAAAAGGAATTATTATGAAACTTTTCATCAAACGAATGGCCGTCGTCTCATTTGGCTTAATGGTCATGATCTGTGCGTTGGTTGCCTATGGATACAGTAGCCGCCGTACAACACCCCCTGCCGAAGTAAACCTAGAAACTGTTGAAGTCGTAATAGATTTCGGCGACGAGTTCTTGCCGATGGGCGATGAATTCAATTTTGACAGCGGCGAGTAAACGGTTCTCACCACAATACATCTACAGCCAGTTTCGGTTACAATACTGAACTGGCTGTTTTTTTATGCCTGGCAGGCTACTCTTGAGGACTTACTTTTCTGATGAAGGTCGCAACAGTACAATTTCAACACGTCGCGGGCGACGTCACCGCGAATTTGGCCGTCGTTACGAGGTATGTGGTGCGAGCCGCGGCGAAAAACGTAGAGTTGGTGGTATTTCCGGAATGTTGTCTTTCTGGATACTGGCATTTGCGGAACCTAACACGCGGAGAACTGGTAGACGTCGGGCAGAACGTCCCCGGCGGTTTAGCGTGTGCAGAAGTTACGGACCTTGCCAGAACTCACAATATTACTATCGGTGTGGGCCTGGTCGAATTAACGGACGACGGCACACTATACAACGCCTTTTTTGTGGTTAACGCTGACGGCACTTGGGCGAACCATCGAAAACTTCATTGTTTTGTCAGTCAGCATATGGCCAGTGGTGATAGCTTTACCGTACTGGATGCGCCGAATGGTGTAAGACTCGGAGTTCTTACGTGTTATGACAACAACATTGTTGAAAACGTGCGCGCGACTGCGTTGCTTGGCGCTCAAATATTATTGGCACCGCACCAAACCGGCGGTTGTAACTCAGGTAGCCCAGAGGCAATGGGTACGATCGATGTGGATTTATGGGAAGGGGGCGATGCGCGGTATGAGGAATTAAAGCAACAGTGCAACGGCGAAAAGGGTCGTGGTTGGCTGATGCGGTGGTTGCCGTCGCGAGCGCACGACAACGGGATGTTTCTGATTTTCAGCAACGGAATTGGGCGCGATGACGACGAGGTGCGGACAGGAAATTCGATGATTATCGATGCTTATGGGCGGGTAATTGTGGAAGCCGAGGAACCGCGTGAACAGATGCTGATTACTGACCTAGACTTGTCGCTCCGCGAGCGAGCAACGGGCACTCGCTGGATTCGAGCTCGCCGTCCGGAATTGTACTGCAGCTTAGTCGAACATACCGGCAACGAAGAAGAGACACGGAAGGTCCGTTTCGAGCACTTGGATTCGGAGATAGCCGCAAGTGAACAAGAAAGCTAAATGCGTTTGGCAACTCTGAGTTTAGCGCTGCGACTGCGCGGATTGGATTCAATTTCCTCAGCGCTTGCGACGATCGGTCGTTTGGTAATGACTTCGAGGCGCTCATCTTCCCGAAAGGCATGCTTGACTCGGCGATCTTCCAAGGAATGGAAACTGATGATAGCAAACGCACCGCCGGGCGCAAGTAAGTCTGGTAGGCGACGCAATGCTATCTCTAATGACTTCAATTCCTCGTTGACCGCGATTCTTAATGCCTGAAAGGTACGTGTGGCTGGATGGATTCGCTTTTGGTTAGAATGCGGATAACAGCTGCAGATAACACTAGCGATTTCTGCCGCGGACTTCAGCGGGTCTCTTTTGGAGCGCTCACACAGTTTGCGTGCTATACGGCGTGAGAATCGTTCCTCACCGAGGTCGTAAATAATGTCGGCAAGATGCTCTGGTCGTAATCGCTGGATAAGTCGCCAAGCCGGCTCACCAGAGGCAGTGTCAAAACGCAAGTCTAAGGGGCCATTGCTGTTAAAACTAAATCCGCGATCTGCGTCTTCTAGTTGGTCCGAGGAGAGTCCCAGATCTAGCAGTATTCCGTTAATCGGACCGACGTCGATTTGTTGTAACAATTCGGGCAACTCGCAAAAATTAGAGTGCGCGAGCATTACGGGTTTTCCGTTGAGACGAGATTCACAGCGAGCCAACGCCAAGAGATCATGGTCTAGACCGATCAATAATCCGTCACCGTTAAGTTGGCTGGCGATCAAGTCGGCGTGGCCGCCGCCGCCGACGGTTCCGTCAACGTAGATTCCCTGAGCATCAATACACAAGGCGTCCATGACCTCAGTGGGTAGGACTGGTATGTGGATCGTAGGTGCTGGCTGGGTACTCATGAGGGCTGCAATATCTGATGGTAGAGGTCTTCGTATTGGTTAATCATTTGGGATAGTTGGTAGGTTTCAGATACCACGGTGTAGTTGGATTCACCGATGTCGTCACAAACGGCGCGATCTAGAGCAAATTCGATTACGGTAGCGGGCCAGTCCGATGGTTCGACTATCTGCTGCGGTGCATGGGATAAGAGCGCCCTAACCCCATCTGCTGGACACGCGACGATAGGTTTTTTTGCTGCCATTGCTTCGATGACAACATTGGGCATTCCTTCCCAGCGACTGGGGAACAGCAGCAGTTGGCTTGCTTTAAGTATCGCAGCTGCATCTTCACGATATCCGTAAAAGTGTACCCGTTGTTCCAGGCCGATAGCGCTAATGATTCGTTGCATATATTGTTTACGGGAACCATCGCCGACGATGGCGATGTGATGTTGGGGACAGGATTGTAAAATGAATTTCGCATTATCGACAATTAGGTCAACGCCCTTTTGCACATGCAATCGACCAATGAAAGTCAGCAAGGGGGGTGTCGTGTCAAAGCTGAGTTCGCTGGCGACCGCGGGTCTGATTGCCGTAAAACGGTCCAGGTCGATGCCGTTTGGGATAACCACTAGATTATCGAGTGGAAATGCTAATTGCCGCTGCGCGTACGAACTAACATCATCTGAGACGCATACTACTCGATGAAACCTAGAGCGTTGATAACGCATCATCCACTGACGCAGTCTGCGCGGTTCAGATACACGTAAGCCGGCAATCAATTTCCAGCAGCTGCGTTTACTAATCTTGCCACATAAGATGTTCGCATGGAAAAGAAACGATTGCACAATATCCGGGGCTATTTTGCTGAGCAATAAGCGCAGGCGACGTTTGGCTCGGAAAAACTCACGGTAATTACTGACGTCGAGGAAATGCGGGTTAATGCCGTTTGCTCGAAGTTCAACCACAAGTTCATTACGTCCACTGCGTGGTTCTGGCGCGATACTAACGACATTTACGCAATGTCCGCGTTGGCTTAGGTCGAGCGCAAGTTTAACTAAACAGCGCTCAGCCCCACCTGGTTCAAGTTCGGTTATGACGAAGGCGACGTCCAATTGTGGATTTCCTCAAGCTTCTAGTATACGTGGGATATCGATCCGTTTCGGAAATCGAAAGACTCGTGAAGTAGCAGGCTATGTTCGGTAAGGTTCATGTTAGGTACGTCGGAAAGGATGCAAAAGTCCAAACTGACAAAAGATACGTGTATTCTTGCTAAGGAGTCGTTATCGGTGGGAGGGGTTTACGAAGTTTAGATGAAATAACAGAATGGGAAAGTACCTGAGAAATTGTTACAAGGACTATACAGTGAATCTATCCGACTACGATTACAGCTTGCCTAGTGAGCTTATCGCTCAGCATCCATTAAAGGACCGTAGCGCTGCACGGTTGTTGGTTGTGGATCGTAGTACACAGTCGATAACACACCGATCAATCGCCGATTTGCCCCAGATAATTAACCCACAGGATGTGTTGGTAACTAACAACACAAAAGTTGTTAATGCCAGACTGTTTGGCGTGCGAACTGAAACGGGGGGACAATGGGAAGGTCTGTTTTTAGAACCCTGTGCTGGGGGTGGATGGCTAATGATTTC
>DTSG01000499.1 GCA_012965455.1 Planctomycetaceae bacterium
TACGCATAATCCGACTACTAAAAAAAACCCGGTGTGACGGATATAGTGGTGGGCGGGAAACTTCATTGTGCGGACATGGAAGGAAGTTGTGGCGGACCTGTATGTGCGACTCTGATTATACCGCGTGGCAGTGGCACTAGCAACTTTTGACGGCAGACGGGATATAACGGGGGCCGTTGTGTTTTATGATAAGACTTTGCAATTGTATTAAATGGCAGTTGCGGTAGTCTGCTGCGGTAGGTTTTCTAGTGAGTTGTTACGTGCTGCGCATTGAGGGGGGTAGAGCGCACGACGAGTTGAAATGATGTACATTGTTTAGATGTTTATTAAACAAATATGGGGTGTATTGGAATCCGACCGGCGACTTATCGTGTTATCGATTTTTTGCGGATTGTTGTTTACAGGTTTGGGGATCTTACCGCCGCTGCTAGTACGGGAAATGCTCTTGTGGCTGCAGCCAGGATCGCAGCCGGGGAGTTTCACGATGCTGGCACTGCTGGCGGCGAGTATATATGTTGCCCGAGGTGCGATGCGGTATTGCTATGGGCTCGCGTCACATATCGCAGCCTACAATACTCTGCACCGCCTGACAAACCGAGTTTACGCCCATTTGCAAACGATGTCGCCGTCGTATTTGAATCGCCGACATTCAGGCAATTTGGTAGCACGTAGCATCGGCGATGTGGACGCGATAGAGGATTTTATTGCTCACGGAATTCCCGAGACCGTCTTGGCGATGGTGATTCCCACGACGATGAGCGTTGTGTTGTTGATCATTAATTGGCAGTTGGCGCTCGTCGCCCTGCTGCCACTGCCCCTGCTGGCGATTGTGATGTATATTCTTCGCAAACGAACTCGCAACTATTGGGGACATGTACGGAAACAATTTGCTACCGTCTCGGCGTTGATGAGTGACTTTCTCAACGGCATTAAGGTTATCCAAACCTTTCAAGCGTATAAAGTGACGGCTGCTCGACTGCAATTTCAAAGCAAGGACTACCGAGACAAGATTGTGCACGCGAACAAGTGGTCGTTGGTACCCGCTGGGGTGGTTGAAGTGTTTAGTGGGGCGGGAATCGTCTGTGTCATTTGCGCTGGTTCGTGGATGGTCACGGTAGGCTCTCACACGCAGTTGCAAGTCTCGATCCCTGATCTAGTTGTGTTTCTGATGTATCTGGGCCAGATTTTCCTGCCCTTCTTGCGACTGGCGACGATGACCGACCATATTCAAAAAGCAGCAGCTAGTGCAGCACGAGTGTTTGAACTGCTCGAAGCCAAGGCAGACATTGTCGACGCTGCGGATGCACGTGTGCCAGTTGATCCTTGCTACGATATTACCTTTGACAACGTTGAATTTTCATATCAAGAGGGTGAGTCGGTACTGGCAGGAACAACGTTTAGTATTGCGGAAAATGAAATTGTTGCCCTCGTCGGCGAAACCGGTGTTGGCAAATCGACAGCTTGTCAGTTACTGGTCCGTTTTCACGATGTGACGCAGGGCGCAGTTCGCGTGGGAGGAGTGGACGTGCGGGAGTTGCCGCTAGACTATTTGCGACGCCAGATTGCAATGGTGCCGCAAGAGATGTTCTTGTTTGAAGGAAGTATTCGGGAGAATTTGTTGATTGGTAAAGAAGATGCCACAGAGGCGGAGTTGCTAGAAGCGATTAAGCAAGCGGATGCTATCGAATTTGTGGAGTCGTTTGTTGATGGATTAGACACTATTGTGGGTGAACGTGGCGTGCGGTTATCAGGCGGACAAAAACAGCGGGTTGGCATCGCGCGTGCGCTGCTTAAAGATGCTCCAATTCTGGTGTTGGATGAAGCGACTAGCGCGGTGGATGTTGAAACCGAGGCGGCAATCCGTCAAGCAATTCAACGTGCCGCAACAGGTCGTACCGTGTTGATTGTAGCGCATCGACTGGCAACGATTAAAACAGCCAGTCGGATTGTTGTGTTAGACAAAGGGAAAGTCGTCGAGCAGGGAACGTTTGCAGAGCTGGTGGAGAAGCAGGGAGTGTTTTGTCGTATCTATCAAGTATAGATATTGGTATCCAATTCCGAATTGGAGATT
>DTSG01000500.1 GCA_012965455.1 Planctomycetaceae bacterium
AAACAGCGCTTGGGGAAGATCATTTTTCGGCGGGTGGGTGGATCTTTCGGTGGTGAATATGTCGAACTGAACCAGGCTACTCTACAAATCCGGAATGTGGATGAAGTACTGGAAACATCCAAGTTGATTGAAGATTCCCTGCGCGCCCATGATGACATTGGTGATATTGAAGTCGTCGTACCGCTGGAACTTCTGGAACAAGCCAAATCGACGCGGATGATGTTTATGGTCTTTATGGGTTTGATCGCCGGTGTTTCACTGCTCGTTGGTGGTATTGGAATCATGAATATTATGCTTGCCACCGTAACAGAACGGACTCGTGAAATTGGAATCCGCCGTGCACTGGGTGCGAGACAATCTGCAATCATCCGACAATTCCTGGCAGAAACGGTCTCTCTTTCTATTCTGGGCGGCCTGGTTGGCATTGCGGCCGGGTTTCTCGGACCAAAAGTAACCATACTAATCCGCGATATTCTCTATATGTACTTGCCTGACCGCATGGCCGGATTACCGTCCACGATCAGAACGATGACGCCCATTATCGTTGAAGCATCTGTCCCCATTGCTTTTGGAATCGCTGTATTGGTAGGTACCGTATTTGGCATTTACCCCGCTATACGAGCTGCCAAAATGGATCCCATCGAAGCTCTGCGTCACGAGTAATGCTCTATGAATATCTCGGCTAACTGATCCAGCTGTAGCTGCGTATGCACCCTGCTCACACTAACTCGTAATAAACTATGCCCGGCTGCAACGGTCGGCGGACGGATAGCCGGAACAAGCATCCCCTGTGACTGCAGCTCCCTTGAGAGGGCAATCGCTTTTTCCGGTGTTTCAACAAGCAAAGGAACGATTTGGGATGGGAATCCGGAATCCAGTACACTCGCTGCCTGTAACGTTTCGCGAAAACAGCCCGCCTTTTCCAGAACCTGCTTCCTGCGATCGGGATCCGACTGAACCATTTGCAGTGCGTCCATGCTGGCGCAGACACAAGCGGCCGGCAAGGCTGTTGAAAACACATAACTGCGGGCACAATTTGACAACCAGTCCACTAACGGCTCACTGCCCGCTACAAAACCACCAATACTGCCAAGGGCTTTACTGAAGGTTCCAACTGTCACATCCACAGCTTCTTCACATTGAAAGTGCTCGGCTAACCCCCGGCCGGTCGTTCCATAAATACCGGTGGCATGGGCTTCGTCGACCATTAACATACAACGATATTCCCGCGATAGCTGGGCGATTTGCGGTAACGGTGCAACATCGCCATCCATGCTGAACAGCGTATCGGTCACGATCAATCGTCGACGAAAACTGGATGACTCGTTCAACAGTTCCCGTAAATGGTCGACATCCTTATGTCGATATACCCATACCGTAGCCGCTGATAAACGGCAACCATCGATAATACTGGCGTGATTTCGGGCATCACTTAGAATCAAATCCTGCTCGCCGGTTAATGCGGCAATCGTCCCCAGATTCGCAGCAAAGCCAGTCGGGAAAGTCAGCGCAGCCGGCGTGCCTTTGAATTCTGCTACCCGCACCTCCAGCAATGCATGCTTTTCACTGCGACCGGTGACCAGCGGACTTGCCCCACTGCCCCACTGTGCATGTTCCAGTGCCATTTTGAGATCCGGCGAGATCACGTCATGTGTCAGACCCAGGTAATCGTTACTGGAAAAATTGACGTAGTGGCGATCCCCTATACTGATTAAACCTGGTTTCTGACCAGTGCGATATGCGTGTAATTCACGCAGCAAGTGATCCCTGGCCAACGCTGCCAGTTCATCATCAAGCCAGTCTAGAGAAGTGCCGGGCATCAGAATCTTTTGGTAATAAGCTGTCTTTGGAAATAAAACGGGCTACGCAAGCCGTCGTTTGATTGTATGTCAAAGATTCCTCGCGATAAATCATAGAGCCCATAACTAGACCCGCCGGCACTTCATGTCTTACAATACCTTACGCTGCTAACGTTACCGAGTATCACAGTAATACGATCAACAAAATTCAAACAACGGAGTCTCTGTTGAAATGAAAACCATCATTTGTCACCTGAGCCTGGCGGT
>DTSG01000501.1 GCA_012965455.1 Planctomycetaceae bacterium
TGGAAGTGTCAATTGTTTGAACCGTTGATTGCCTCAGCGGCGAAGCAAGGTGCAGATATCATCGTGTTACCGGAGACGTTGACGTACTATCACCGAGGTTTGAAATATGCCGACTGTGCTGAATCCATCCCTGGTGAGTCGACGGACTATTTTGGCACACTCGCCAAGAAATATGATCTCTATATTGTGGCTGGGCTGCTTGAACGCGATGGTCGGCTGATCTACAACGTGGCAACACTGATCAGTCCTACAGGTAAAATGACGGGTAAATACCGTAAAGTCACGTTGCCGCGAGGTGAAATTGAAGGTGGAATTACGCCAGGCGACGAATACCCCGTGTTTGAGACTCGGTTTGGAAAAGTTGGGATGATGATTTGTTATGATGGGTTTTTCCCAGAGGTTGCTCGTGAGTTAAGCAACAACGGTGCCGAGATTATATGTTGGCCAGTTTGGGGCTGTAATCCAATGCTGGGCGCTGCTCGCGCTTGCGAAAATCACGTGTTTGTTATTAGTAGTACCTACACCGATGTAGAACGTAACTGGATGATCACGGCAGTTTATGGTCGCGATGGACAAGTATTAACAAGTGCTGAAAAATTCGGTGAAGTTGTCATCACCGAAGTAGATTTAAATCGACCATTGCATTGGACAAGCTTGGGTGACTTTAAGGCTCAACTAAATAGCCATCGCCCTGTGGTCAATGGAAGATAACGCTAGGATCGGAAATGTCTGAACAAACACTGCTACCGGATGATTGGGATGTTCCAGATAGCTTTAGACAACGATTGGGCACGGAAATTGGTCGACAACGATTAATGGTCGCTGACCAACAATTGTTGCTGGTACTGCATGCACCACCCGCGGCGAATGACAATACGCGAAAAGGTCGCCTGTTTTGGCGGGATGTGCTCGGCGAGTGGAGTTCGAGTGAACCGAGCGAGGGCAGCCAAACAATACAATCACATCTTGAGAATTATGAAGCTGTTATTGATGAATTAGATCGACTCGAAGATGCAGCGACTACGGCGGATCGATATTTTCAAATACTTGAGCGGTTGATGCCTTTGGAGCGTTCTTCGATACACCTGTATGAGGTACTGCAAGAAGCACGCAAAGAATGTCCGGAGTGCCGTGAAATCATTGATTTTCGAGATCGAGCGTATGTGATTAAGCGAACGGCAGAATTGCTGCTGGCAGCCACTAGAAATTCAATGAAGTTAATAGTCGTTCGCCGCTCTGAAGAGCATGCCAAGGCGAGTCACAAAATGGCTGTGGCCGCTCACCGTTTGAATATATTGGCCGCATTTTTCTTCCCCATTATCACGGTTACGGCTATTTTGGGGCTCGACATGCCTCGTGTGTTGCAGATTGTTGGAATCCAGCTTACACCGGACACGGCGGCAAAAGTTGTCCCGTTGATGTTTATCGTTTTGGTGTTGTGCTGCATGGGAATCGGCTGGCAATTGATGCGTTTGATCAATCGGCCACCCCGTAAGCGGTAAGCAAAATCTCAAAACAGCAGCCTACTGAGTTGCTCGAGCGCTATTTTGACATGCTTTCGTCAAGGTTCAAAATCAAGCTACTGACCGCGGCATAGGCTGCCAGTTCGCTAGGTTCCAGGTCAGCCGGTGCGGGGCGTTGGCCGCCACCGGCAAGATATTGTTTCGCTAACTCGGGCGTCGCAACAAATTCACGTAATCGATCTTGGAATTCAGCCAATAGAATTCCCCTTTCGACGTTTGTCGCTCGCCGCGAAGTCGCCAGACGGAACGCGTATTCGATGCGGTCGGCGGGCGCGTCGCCGCCTTCACGGATGATACGTTCTCCGAGCACTCGGGCTGCTTCGACGAATTGTGGGTCGTTGAGTGTCACGAGCGCTTGCAGCGGAGTGTTTGTCATTTCACGTCTCGTGCGACAAGCGGTTCTACCGTCGGCTCCAAGAATACGAATATTGGCAGCTGGGATTTGCCGTTTCCAATAGGTATAAAGGCTACGTCGATATAAGTCACCGCCAGTGCTGACGGTGAATTTTGCGGTCGAAGGTCCGATCGCGTCGCGGCCGAAAATTTCTGCCGGTTGATATGGGTGTACGCCTGGCCCACCCCGCTTATTGACTAGTAATCCGCTGGTGCTCAGCACATGATCGCGGAGGAATTCTGCGGGTAGCCGTCGACGGGGGCCGTGAGCGAGCAGTCGATTGCTGGGGTCGATTTGAGTCAGATCCGAGGAACGTCTGCTAGTTTGGCGATATGTAGCGGAGAGAACGATACTACGCAGTAGAGCTTTAACATCCCAGCCCGAGGCAACAAAATTGGCGGTGAGATGATCAAGCAGCGCTTGATGACTGGGTTGATCGCCTTGGGTTCCGAAGTCCTCTGATGTCTTAACGATGCCGGTGCCAAAGAGCATTTGCCAATAACGATTTACGGCGACTCGGCCGGTAAGTGGATTGTGGGGATTGGTTAGCCATGTTGCTAAGCCAAGTCGGTTTTTAGGTAGGTCATCTTCGTAGAGCATAATGGAGTCAAGGGCAGCGGTGGTTAGTTCCTCGCCTGGTTGATCGTATTCACCTCGTAACAACAAATAATTTGTCCGTTGCTTTGTCATGTCACCGGCAACCATCGTCACGCTGGCAGCTCCTTCGATGGTTTTCTTTTCAGCGGTTCGGGCGGTTTGTCGTTTTCGCTCAGTGGCGAACCCGGTCCAAGTTGCTTTGAATTGTTTTAGTTGTTCCGCTGGTTCTGTAGGCAGCGTGGCTTTCGTCGCCGCGAATGGGTTGCCTGAAAGCGAGATTTTAAGTTCCAGAGGGACGCCGCCAGCGGACGTTTTGTCAAAGCGAATTTTTAAGGCCAGTTGTCGTTTTGCAGCGATTGAATGTGGTGGTTGTAAAGCGAGGATGACAGGTTTTGTATCCGTTGACTTGTGCAATGTGATTTTCGTGTTGCCGGCGATTTTTAGCGGGGTTGGTTTCGCGAGGTTACCGGGAGCGTGGACATTGATGGACAGAATTTCGATTTGCGTTGTTTGATTGCTTTGGATTTGCAGCGCGGTCAATTCCCCAGCAGCGACATTGAATGTCAGAGTGGTTTCCAGTGGTTCGGTGCTAGGTTGCGCTGCCCCGGCAGGTAGTGTGTTACGAACGGCGGATTTTTTGAGAGTGCGTGTGGCAATGACTTTACGTTGTTCATCGAGGATTTCGATAGAAGTGTTGTCGAGACGTTCTGGGCAACAGTCTGTGCGATTCCAAACGACAATACTGTCAATGTCGGTGGATTTCCCTAGATCAAGTTCCCACCAAGCGCCGGATTGTTCCGTCGTGCACGAGCAAGTTGCAAAGCTGCCGTTGTGGTTGCCATCGATAGCTTTGGCAGCCGGCGAGTTTGGATAGTTACTGGATTGAGTCGCTTTTCCACTGGGAGCGATATTGATATCGTTGGAAAAGACTTGGACTTCCGCCATCGTCAAAAACTGAGTTTGGGTAGCGGAATGACTGATGCGGACATAGCGTCCCTGGTACTGGGGCTGTGGTTGTTGTTTTGGCAGAGGATCAACTGAGTTAGCAGCGTGGTTGATAGCCACGAGCCACTGATTTTGTGTATTCCAATGTTTGTTTTTGATTAGAGTGGGTGCGATCCAAGTGATTGGTTTGGCAACGTCGTCGAGCCATTGTTGGAAATCCGAGAGTAGTGCTGGTGGTGTTGTTTGCAGTGTGGTTTTGAGCGTTTCAAGTTCCGCATTAATAGCGGCAATGCGTTCTGTTTGAACGGGTGTGAGGCTACGTAGTACGGGATCAGTGGCACCTTTAGTATTGCCGTTACCGACGAGGCTGTTGAAAAATCCGGCAAATTGAAAGTACTCGCGTTGAGTCATCGGATCGTATTTGTGGTCGTGGCATTGAGCACACTTGAGAGTGAGTCCCAGCATTGCTGTGGCCGTTGTGTTGACTCGATCAATAAGGTACTTCACGCGGTAGTCTTCTTGGATGATACCGCCTTCATTGGAGGTCGGGTTGTTACGCAGAAAGCCAGTGGCTGTTTGTTGAGCGACTGTGGCAGCGGGCAATAGATCGCCGGCGATTTGCCACGTGATAAAATCGTTATAGGGTAAGTTGGCGTTGAAAGCGTCGACAACCCAGTCGCGCCAAGGGTAGATAGATCTTTCATGATCTTCGAAGAGACCGTCGGTGTCGCCATAGCGTGCGACGTCGAGCCATTCGGTTGCCAGGCGTTCTCCGTAGGCTGGCGAGTTCAAAAGTCGATCGACAACGCGCTCGAAGGCATTTTCAGAGAGGTCATTCTCAAACGTATCGATTTCACTGAGAGTGGGAGGTAGGCCGGTAAGGTCAAAGGTGACACGTCGTAGCCAACGTTGGCGACTTGCGGCAGGGGCGGGTGGGAGATTGTTTGCTTCGAGTTCTTGTAGCACGAAGCTGTCGATTTCATTGATGGGCCAGCGTTGTTGATTGACATGAGGCTGGGGTTGATTCGTTGGTGCGATAAATGCCCAATGTCGCTCCCATTTAGCACCTTCACTAATCCAACGCTTGAGCAGTTTGATTTCTGCAGCAGTGAGTTTTAGGTTGGATTCCGGGGGCGGCATTGGTTGGTCGGGATCGGTAATTCTAGCGACAAGTTCACTGGCGTTTAAGTTACCCGGTACGATTGCGGTGTTGCCGCTGTCGGGCAATTCCGCGGTCGCGTGTTGTTCGATGTCTAAGCGCAGATCAGCTTCTCGAGTAGCGGCGTCGGGACCATGGCACGTGAAACAACGGTCGGTGAGAATCGGCCGGATGTGTTTGTTAAACGAAATGGGTTCTGTTGCGTTTGCCACGGAAGTCAGGACCATGATCAGTAGCATTGAGATAATACGCATGTTGTTTTCTGCATCCAGACTACGCGAGAATTGGTTTAACGACTTTGCCATGGACATCGGTCAGTCGGAATTGGCGACCTTGGTGCTTAAAGGTTAGTTGTTCGTGGTTGACTCCCAGACAATGTAACATGGTGGCATTCAGGTCATGAATATGAACGGGGTTTTCTTGCACGTTATAGCTGAAATCATCTGTTTCCCCGTAAACGACCCCCCCCCTGAATACCTCCGCCGGCCATCCATTTTGTATAGCACCGTGGGTGATGGTCACGACCGTAATTTGTTTTGGTCAGTCCCCCCTGACAGTAAATCGTGCGGCCGAATTCGCCACCCCAAATAACGAGCGTGTCTTCCAGCATTCCGCGCTGTTTCAGGTCGTTAATCAGTGCGGCGCAAGGTTGGTCAATGATTCCACATTGACGGCGAATGTCTTTCGGAAGATTCCCATGTTGATCCCATTGGCGAATGAACACCTGAGTGAATCGCACATCTCGTTCTGCGAGCCGACGGGCCAACAGGCAGTTTGCGGCAAACGTGCCAGGTTTCATGACATCCGGCCCGTACATGTCCAGTGTGGACTGTGTCTCACCGGAGATATCGGTCAGTTCCGGCACGGATGTCTGCATCCGGTAGGCCATTTCATACTGGGCGATACGCGATTGGATTTCCGGGTCACCCACATCGTCGAAACGATCCTGATTCAGCAGTGCCAGTTTGTCCAGCATTTTCCGTCGCATCTTGCTGGAAATTCCTTTGGGATTTGAGAGGTACAACACAGGATCGCCGGTTGACCTTAATGAGACTCCTTGATGTCGGGTGGAGAGCCAGCCGGACCCCCACAGACGGGCATACAGTGCCTGACCGCCAAACCCACCGTTTACGGTTGAGTGGAGGACCACAAAGGCAGGAAGATTTTCATTCATACTACCTAAACCATACGAGAGCCAGGCACCGGTACTGGGTCGGCCAGGCAGTTGGCTGCCGGTTTGAATGTAGGTAATGGCCGGGTCATGATTAATCGCTTCGGTATTGACGGTTCTGATGACGGCCAAATCGTCGATCACACCTGCTGTATGAGGAAGGAGTTCGCTGATCCATGCGCCGTGTTGACCATGTTGCTTGAACTGAAAAGTCGAGGGTGCGATGGGAAATCGTTTTTGCCCGGAAGTCATGGTGGTTATTCGTTGGCCGTTACGTACCGAATCGGGCAAGTCCTTGTCGTACCACTCTTGCATCTTCGGTTTATAATCCCACATATCCAGCTGTGAGGGCGCTCCGGACATGAACAGGTAAATCACGCGTTTTGCTTTCGGTGCGAAGTGCGGTGCATCCAGAGCGCTGGCGGTTGGACTGGCAAATGCAGCTGGGTTCATCAATGAAGTTAGCGCTGCGGCGCCGAGGCCCGTCGCTGCACGGCCGAAAAAATGTCGACGTGTTTCAATCAATTCCGCTTCTCGAATGGGATTCATGGTTTTTCCTTTTAGCCCTTGGTCACGGTTTCGCTAAGATTAAAAATTAAATGGACAATCATCGTCCAAGCAGCAAGTTCGGTTTGATCCAGAGATTCATTCCGCACGGATTCACCGGTTGATACCAGCGATTTCGCAGCCTCGGGTTGTTCTTGGAATTCTGCCAGATGTTCATTGTATAACTGAGTTACTAACTGCAGTTCGTTCGGTTTGGGATTTCGCGCCAATACACTGCGATAAAGATATACGATCCGCTGGTCAACTTGATCGCCTCCGTGGGTCACGACCAGTTCGGCAAATCGTCGCGCCGCTTCGACGAACTGGACATCATTCATTAGTACTAGCGCCTGCAGAGGTGTATTGGTACGGGTTCGACGGACCTGGCACGTCTCACGATTTGGGGCATCAAAGATCGACATGGTGGGTGGAGGCACCGTTCGTTTCCAGAAAGTGTACATGCTGCGCCGATATAGCTTTTCACCTGTGTCCTGTTTGAAGACGGACGTGTTACTACCGCCAAAACCGACTGGTTTCCAGAGTCCGGCGGGTTGATACGGTTTGACACTTTTGCCACCGATGGTCGGTATCATTAATCCACTGACGGCAAGAACCTGATCTCGGATGACTTCCGCATCTAGCCGAAAGCGTGGCCCGTGGGAGACCAGTCGGTTTTCGGGGTCCAACGCGTGCTTGGGAGGGGTCACTCGAGATGATTGTTGATAGGTTGAGGACATGACGATCAGTTTCTGAAATTGCTTCACATCCCAACCGGACTCGATAAAAGATAGCGCGAGCCAATCCAGCAATCCCGGGTGTGATGGTCGTTCACCCTGAACGCCAAAATCTTCTGAGGTCTTGACCAGTCCGGTTCCGAAATAGTGTTGCCAATATCGATTGACCGTGACACGGGCCGTCAGGGGGTGGGTTGGACTGACCAACCACTGAGCAAGCCCCATTCGATTCTGAGGTGCATCGACCGGGGATTCGCCGAGCCAGGCCGGAACGGCAGATTCGACAGCGTCTCTTTTTTCGGTATATTCACCTCGCTCAAGGATATGAGCGACGCGCGGTTCTTTGCGATCTTCCATCACTAATGTCGAGGGAATCGCCTTTTCGAGGTCTGCCAGTTCTTTCTTGAGTTCCGCTTGCTTTTGATTGGGGGGAGCCAACTGAGCCACCGTCACCGGATTCACATTTTCCAGATAGTAACTTAGTAGCTGTTTGGTTTGTGCCGCATTTCGCTGATCCGCGGCAACGGCAATCAGTTTTTTGATTGGATCGGGAAGTGCTGCAGTGGAAACGGTCTCTAAAAAATGCTTCCAAATC
>DTSG01000502.1 GCA_012965455.1 Planctomycetaceae bacterium
CGCGACCGCCACAACCCACAACCTCGAGGACCTGCTTGTCCTATTATTGAATCAGCTGGACAAGAATTTCTCGCTTCTTAAATCAAAACAACTAGATATTTCCACGCTCTGGAATTCACGTTGTATGTTAAACCATAGCGATATTTCGATCGCTATCGGGGAAACCGATCAGCAACCTCTTAACTATCAAGGTCGCTGTTGTGGAGTTGCCAGTGATGGGGCTCTGCTAATCGAGATTGCCGGAGAAATTAAACCGTTTTATAGCGGCATTGTCCACAAGACGGTTTAAAGAAACTATTTAGACAGTTGGCATAAAAAAAGAGAACGACTCGGCAAATCCCAGCGTATTGCTGGTAACCCTTTGAACGATACCGCTTTGACAACGAGCGTCTCCAGCGACACCACCATTGTCGCCATTGAGACCAACCACCATTTCCTATTCACTAAAACATTATCAATTGAACATTGAACTTTTTCCGTTATGACCACAAATCCTATACCTCCCACCACAGCATCGTCGTCTAGCAAGTTACAGACAGCGGAACTTATTGCCCTGTTCTGTTTTGTACTCTCCGGATTTGCGGCTTTGGTTTATGAAATTAGTTGGATCCGCAAAGCGAGCCTAGTCGTTGGTGCTACGTCTTATGCTGTTAGCACGGTGCTGGGGGTCTTTTTTGGCGGCTTAGCTATCGGCAGCTATTTGTTCGGGAAACGTACGCGTCAACAACGTACGCCCATTCGCTTATACGGAAAACTTGAGATCGGAGTCGGCATACTGTGCATTGTCTCCGTCTTTACTCTGCCGTTGGTCGAATCTCTCTATTCATCATTGTATGATTCGATCCAGGGCGGACTGTTTGTGACTTTGCTTATTCGCGCTGCGCTTGTCAGTATTTGCTTACTACCTCCCACCATTCTCATGGGCGCGACATTACCGTTGTTCTGTCGACAATTCATCCGCCATAAGAACGGTGTCTTGAATTCGATCAGTTGGCTCTATGGCCTTAACACACTCGGAGCTGCCGTAGGCGCGGCCGTTTGTGGATTCGCGCTGCTGCCAGCCATCGGAGTAAACGCATCGATTTTTCTTGCCGGCGGGATCAGTATTGTCGTGGGCGGTATTATGCTCGTCGTGAAATTACCTGACACAGCTGCTCACGTTGAAGAAGAACAAACACCAGAGGAATCTGAGCAAACGAAGGACAAATCTCGCGCAATGGGAATTGTTTTCGCATTAAGTGGTTTTGCAGCGATTGGCAACGAGATAATCTGGACTCGGTTTCTAACCCTGATTCTCGAGAACAATGTTTACACTTACACACTCACCCTGACCGTCATATTATTGGGAATCGTTATAGGCAGCCTCTTGGCCTCGATGTTTACCAACGACCTGCGCAAATCTATTTTTCGCTTTGGCGTATTGCAAATCGTAACGGGAATCGTGACGTTTGCCATCATCATGGCGCCGGCTGAAATTGTCTGGATCAATTTCATGGAGAACATTGGAACTTCTAACATTAGCCAACAACTCATGCTCATTGGTCTGATCATGCTCGTCCCATCTATTTTGGCAGGCATGGCATTTCCCATTGGGATCCGTCTGGCGACTTCCGGTGTAACTAGCGCAGCGGCAATTGTCGGACGCCTGTCCGCTCTGAATACTTTTGGCGGAATCATCGGTTCCTTTGTCATCGGCTTCTTGGTACTTCCCAAGATCGGTCTTGAGAATGCAATCTCGCTAACTGCGGTTTGTAACGTTCTCGCTGGATTCCTCGTATGGATGAAACTTGACGAATCTAAAATACTGGAAAAACGGGTCGGTTGGATTCTATTAGTCGCTATCACGTTTATCGGAATTAAATTGACGAGTAACAGTCCTATAAGTGGAATTCTTGGTATTGAACGAACGCGCGTGCCCTATGACATGCTCAGGATGGGCCGCACTATTCCGACACTTGATGGAAACAACTTTGCCATGGTCGAAGGCGTAAATTCGTTTTTAACCGTGATCGAGAATGGCGATATCTTTGAACTGCATATCGACAAACAATGGCAAGGTAACTCCCAACGAACGCAACAGTTTATGGCCGGTCATATTCCGTCCATCGTACATGGGAACCCAAAAAATGTCTGTGTGGTCGGTCTGGGTACAGGGCAAACCGCCAAACGATTCTTGATGCATGAAATTGAACAACTTGACTTAGTTGAAATCGAAGAAGGTCTCGAACCGCTGTTAATCCGCTTCTTTAACGGCGGCTGGCTCACCGAAGATAGTGTCGAACGCCAAACTACCGAAATCAATCTCATTACCGAAGACGGCCGTAACTATCTAGCTCATACTTCAGCCAAATATGATATCATTTCAATCGAAGTTGGACAGGTTTTCCGACCAGGTATCGCGAATTTTTATACCCACGAGTTCTATCAGCAAACACGAGAGCGCCTCAATGACGGCGGTGTCATTTCACAATTTGTACCGATTGAATTCCTCGGGCTCAGTGAATTTCGCAGTGTTGTCCGTACGTTTGTGCAAACGTATCCAAATGCACAATTGTGGTACAACACTTCCGAACTGCTACTGCTTGGTCTCAACAGAGATGTTAATCAAGCCCAAGTCTTTACCAAAGATTCCATTAGTAATGCGATGAATCGAAATGACACTATCAGTAAGGATCTGGCCTACAACCACTGGGGTGGAAAACAGCATCAACTGAACATCCCGACTGTCTTTCTTGCTGGATTTCTAGCCAATGGGCAAGACTTACGAGCAATGTGTGCCGACGGACAACTACTCGTCGACGATAAACCCTTGCTCGAATACTCCTCACACCCCTATCTCGATTTTCACCGTCCTGTGCTAAATCAAATCCGCGATCACGTGTCGCCAGTAGACAATATTATTGATGATATTGGACCAGCACTGTCCGCTCGTTGTCATGTCTTGCGAAACCACAATCTCGCTCAAATCGAAGCCGTCGCCTACACCGATACCGCCAAAGCACTCTTTACCGTGGGACACTACGACGATGCCGTCGCCTTCATGAAACACGCCATCGTCATCCAACCCGATTACGCAACCGCGCATTTCGATTTAGCGAATATGCTGCAGAACATTCTGCGAATCCAAACGGAAGCAGGTGTAATCGATAATCAGGCAACCGTGCAAAGATATTCCGAAGATTCTAAGGCCCTGCTGTTCAGGACAACTCTAATCGATAACAACCATTGGGAAGCTCACAAGACCTTAGCCAATATTAACTTCTATCGTGACCACGACATCCTCAATGCCATTGACCACCTAGAAAACGTCATCCGTGTTACCGTTAACCCACCGTTAGGTGAAGACTATCTGAGCTCGCATCCAGATGACGTTGAGTCAATGCTATTTCTAGCGACGTTTTTGGCAATGTCGCCTGATCCTCATGTACAAGACGCACGTCGCGCTGAGGAAATCATAACGTCTGCATTGAATAATGATATCGATGCACTCAAGGCAACACAACTCAAATCTACACTAGCAGCAGCTCGTGCTTTGCAAGGAGATTTTAAAGACGCCAGAAACATCCTCGTTGATGCCATGTCGACGCTCGATGAATATATCAGCCAACTAGCAGTCTACCAAAATCGAAATCCAGATGAAGTGAAGCAGACCTACGCCGACTTTCGCACGGAACTTGATCTGCGTTATCAACGCTACTTGGCCAACAAACTCTATCTCAACAGCAGTATGGTCACCGCTCCGGCTCTGCCACAGAATAATACACCGCTGGATCTTAACAACCTAAATATTCCAGGACTACCTGGGCTTCCGAGCGAGACAAACCCACTTGGCACGCCTGGTACCCTCGGGCAACCAGTTGTACCGGCAGACACGGAAACTCCTAAAACAAATAACCCTGGGTTGATTTTGCCAAAAACAAACGACAACCCGAATCAATAATTCGTTGTCACTGGGTACGTTTACATAGCGGCAAATATCATTCTCTTCTTGACGTAGCCGTCAGCTTTTCTGACAATCTGCTGCACATCTACTGCTTGCTGTTAAGTTTACGTTTGCACTGCGCAACAAAGGGTTCCGATTCATGATTCATTTGCCACCACGATGGCCCAGCGTATGGATTGCCTCGTTTATTTTGACGAGCATCCTTGGCAACGCAATATCGAACCAAGCAATGGCGCGCGATTTATTTGTAAACAACGACAGTGGCAGCGACAGTCATTCGGGACTGTCCGCAACATCGGTGGGAGGCAAGCAGGGGCCGGTGCGTACCATTGGCAAAGCTCTTCAAATCGCCAAGCAAGGTGATTCAATTCATATTACCAATACTGGTGTCCCCTATCAAGAAAGCGTTTCCATACAAAATGGTCGTAACAGCGGCTTGGTGGGCAAGAGTTTTCGCATCCTCGGTAACGGCGCAACATTGGATGGCCGTAAAAAGATATCGTACGACCAATGGACCGCCGTCGGTAATCAAATCTATCAATTCAAACCACCGCGTACATCTTTCTTCATCCTGTACATCGACAACCGACCAGCCACGCAAGTCGACGTTCCTACTGGAGCGAGTAAACTTCCACCGCTCGAAGAAATGCAGTGGTGCTTGCTCAAACGCAAAGTCTACTTTAAGCCGGCCAATGATCGACTACCCGATGCATTTGATGTGAGCTACACACACGCTCAAGTTGGAATTACGCTAGTCAACTGCCAGCACGTCGTGGTTGAAAACTTGATCGTCCAAGGTTTTCAACTCGACGGAGTCAACGTCCACGACAATGTATTTGGCGCTCGGTTACTCGAAATAACATCACGGGGAAACGGTCGCAGCGGGATCAGCGTTGGCGGTGCATCGCGCGTTCAGATTGAAGCTTGCTTACTTGGAAACAATGGTGCCGCTCAACTGCGGACCGAAGGTCACAGCGTCACGACATTGAAAAACAACGACCTTATTGACACCAACCCTCTGGCTCCAGCGGTGGTCAGCGACGGTGGCACAATCATCCGCTAGTAGCCGCCGCGAATGCTTGGTGTTTGTGCCTTGAAATCTATTGGTCGCCAAGCTTTTCTAACTCACGTTTGCTGCGTAAATAGTAAACCACACCAATCATCGCCAGTAAGATTGTAACGATGCGGAAGCACAGCGCAATGGCTAAGCCATTACCGGCTGGCATGTCTGCCCGCACATATAACTCTTCAAACATCCATTCAAAACCACCCATGCCGCCGGGCAGGGGAATCGAGCCGGCGAGGTTGGAAACCGGCGAAATGACCAAGTGCTGTACGAAATCTGGGTGCGTGACATTTAGCCCAACGGCCATGGCAAATACGCTAGCGGCAAACAAACAGTGAATCACAATCGTTAAACCGGTTAATGACAACAGCATCACAGGGCGACCTCGATAAATATTCACCGCCCGCAGTACTTTTTGCAGGATCGAGCCAGCCACGGGCAGTCGCGAGATGCGCTGTTGCATCGATTTTCCGGTAAGTACCGGAATAAGAACTAACGCGATTGCCACGAGACCTGCTGATATCGAAGTAACCAGTGAAATATCAGCAATGGTATTTAACGCTGCGGTCGCATCGGCCGAACCGCTGCTATTATCGGCGGAGGCGCCAGCAACGGCGGCAATCGCACAAACGACGGTGAGAGCATAAAGCCCCATAACGCGATCTAGCACGATCGATGAGACCGCCTCAGGTTTCTTCTCGGGACGTTCACGACTGATAAAGACCGCTTTGATTGCATCTCCGCCGAGTACTCCCAGAGAAAGAAAATTTGAAAAATAGCCGATGAATCCTAACCGAAATGAATCGCTTAGTTTAAATGGAATGTCCAGTGCTCGGACTAGAAAAAACCAACGCACGAAAGTCAGTGATAATCCGCCCAAGGCAATAATCAGGCTGAGCAACATCATCATGGCATTCCACTGCGAACGCTGGGTCCAAATCTCGCGAAAGCTTTCGGAGTTTTCACCAGTAGTTGCGCGGTACAGCAAAAATCCAATGATCGAAATCGACACGGAATATTTAGCGATAGTAAATAGAAGTTTACGGTTCATGAATAGATATACGGTTACAAGTGGGATGTTGTGCAGCGGTTGACAGATGCCGTCAGTACTGATAATTTCGAGTTTTGGAAAAGGTGGCACCTGTTAAGTTGTTTCGGCATTTCCATTGCCGTTTCTTTTAGCCAATGCGGGGGATTAGCTCAGTTGGGAGAGCATCTGGCTGGCAGCCAGAAGGTCAGGGGTTCGAGTCCCCTATCCTCCACTTTGCTCTGTGGCACTAGGTCGCAGGGTGCAGCAGACCCCAGCACAACTGGGGTTTTCTTTTGCGCGGGTAAATCATCTTGCGACTCGCTGCAGCCTCTTGCGGGCACGGTGGCCACGGCCTGCTGCTCCTCACGGTTGGCATTTCAATTTCCAAGCCGTCGAACAAATTCGGTAGATTGTCATCCTAAATCCACTGCCGCGGTTCACGCGAGTGTCAATTGGCTTGGAAGAGCCGGAAGATTTGATTGCCGATTTCAAGCAAGCGATCGCACGATGCAGTTAGGACAGGTACGTCAGAACTCCTTGATGCGGATGTTTCGAAAGGCGACCTGGCAGCCTTTGCCGTGATCCTGCAGAGCGATCACACCCTCCCTGCGTGACATCCGCTTGTCATCGTCGCTGACTTTGGAAAAGACTACCCCGTTGATCTTCTGGGTAAGCGTGTTGCCCTCGGCGATGATCTCCAAGGTGTTCCAGCCTTTTTGCCGGCAGTGAGCAACGATCTCTTCTTTGGTGGCGACTTGCACCACTTTCTTTTCCCCGTCGGATGAGATCGTGACCTCCTGCCCTGCCGTGGCCATCAGATGGCGCACCTTGCGGTCGGGGCTCTTTGCTCCGAGGAGCGAGTGATGCCAAAGACCCATCACCTTCTGTGCGGCGACCTCAACCTGGTACCCGTAAACCTGGTGATCACCCTGGTCATCGCTGCGGACCTGAACGCCGGAGTTGCCAGCTTCATATTTGAAGTCGAGGCGAAGCACGAAGTCGGAAGGCTTGCCACCGCGCCAAATGATCCAATTCCGCGTCATTTCCAATCCCGTACAGGAGATGGCACCATCCACAACCGTCCACGCACCCTTGCGGTGGTCCCACTGGTCGAGAGTCTTTCCATTGAAAATAGTGGTGAAGCCAGTCTCGTCGTCGGCGGCAGCTTTCTTCTTTTCGGGATCGACGGAAAAGCCACCCGCACCCGGAGTGAAGTCCCAGGGAATCGTCTCCGCACCGAATTGTTCGAGAAAGGCTCCGGAAGAGAAGGCCAGGAAGAAACTTTGATCGCCCGACTGCTTCCGGTGCTTCGCGTAGAGTTCCTTCATCTGGGGAAGTAGTGATTTCGCTTTCGGCCCCAATAGCTCGATCGCGCGGCAAGCGCGAAGCGCGCTCCACCAGTCGTCGAGTGCGGTGTCTCCAGCGAGGATTTGGAGGGCGCGGTCGCGATATTGATCGGAGGTTTCCGCCAACAAAGAGGCGGCTTCAATTCGGACGGCGGCTGTGTTGTCAGTGAGGTTGCCGGCGGCCAAAACGTGGAGCGCCGAATCGTCAGGAAAGTCGACCCTCATCCCGACAAGCGCCCAGTAGCGCTCGGCTGGGTTCGGGCTCCCGAGGAGTTTG
>DTSG01000503.1 GCA_012965455.1 Planctomycetaceae bacterium
TATTTTGTCAACATTGCATAAAATCAGCACCCTGTGCAACTTTTTATAAGTCATTGATTTATTAAATATGATATTTGAATCGATACAGTAGCTAAAAATTCATATCATTATTAATCAATATGTTACAAAATAAAGTTGCACACGGCGTTACTTAAGTTGAATCCAAATAGTCTTGACTGATTTTTTCACAAGCTCTGAGTCATGACACTTATCATCTCATTCCATGCGCTAATTTGATGCAATTTTCGATAATCCGAACTTCGCGGGCGGCGAATTTAGTTATTGGCAGCGTCAGGCAATTGGGTTGTTTGGGGTCAAGTTAGTAAACGCGGAAAGCTTGGTGCCGAATTTGCGGGCGAGTAAGATCCAGGGGCAGACGAATTTTGTGAACCCGGGATTGCATTTGCTGAATTTTGGAGTGGACGCGGATGTGACACCACGAACCAAGTTGATCGCGAATGTTAATTTTCTCTGGTTCGATGAACCTCAGGTTCTTGAGACATTTACGTTTCAAGGTGGGATTGATGATTTTGTCGGCACAGACTTGAGTCTGGGGCTCGAGTTTCGTCCGTTGCTCAATGATAACGCCATTCTAATTGGGGGCGTATCAGGCCTGATCCCGGGTCGCGGTTTTGAAGATCTCTATGAACAACTAGACGGCAAGACAAATAAGCTGTTTAGTCTGTTTGCCGAGGTTATTCTCGAGTATTAGGCCCCGCTGTTGCGAATGCGTTGGGTCACGCCGGAAATGTGCCGTCGCTAGCAATATCACCCGTTGGCTTTCAGATACTGCCTCAACTTGCGGGCTCTGTCAGGTAAACCAATTTCGCTGAGACCGGCAACTCCGTAGAATTCCCTATTTTTTGGGAACCGAGTCGCCTTTCTGTGCGTCTATTATAGTGTTAACGGATCTTTATCACTCTATGAGTTTGTATTAGTTCGGTTAATATAGAGCAAACGGGAACTACAATTAGCGTTCTTTAGGAACGAATAACAGGAGAAGTATGATGCATCGTCTACGCGTTTTCACTTTATCGTTAGTATGCCTGCTGCAATTTGGTCAAGCGAGGAGTCACGGCGAAGAAATTGGCTTCCTCGAGCAGTTTGCCATAGGAGGTAATCGCACCGTAGCGCTCGCTCAGTTGGTTCCAGGCACAGAGGCCTACTATTACTACCACTGTCTGCACCTGCAGAACACAGGTGATTATGCTGGTGTTGAGAAAATGCTAGCTCCCTGGATAGGAAAGTACAAACTCACGGCCTTGGTTCGTGAAATCAAGTTTCGTCAAGCGCTGCTCACCTACAACAATAATCCCACGGCATCCCTAAAATACATACAAACACAGCTCGGCCTTGGATTCAACCATCAGCGTGATATTGCCAATCGACAAAACGCATACCCGTCCACGCTGGACCCCGCCCTGCTCGCTCATCAGCGACTACTCGGGATTGCTTTTTCGCGACACAGCAATCTTCAAGGTTTAGAAAACCACGCCCTCTACGGTCTTGATGCAACGACACTAAATGCCACCCGCCGTCGGCACCTGTTACAACGACTGACGCACCCAGATTTCCCCGGTCTGGCAAAGTTGATTGTCGCCGATATGAAGGTCGATCGGTTTAGCGGATTTGGCTCCTACAATATTCATAAACAGCTGCTGCCGGCTCAATTAGAGGAATGTCTGGCGTTGGCGCCAGAGTTGTTGAATCAAAGTAATTTCGTCAATATTTACATCTCAAAGTTACATCCTAGCAACGATTTGCAGTGGGCTAAGGATACCGCAGCACACATTGCCTACTTAGATAGGTTGTGGAATTTCGTCGTTAAGTTGGCACCGGTTCATAATTCGCTCAAGGCTCATGTATTGTACCGGCGACTCGTCCTTGACCGTTCTCAAGGCGTCTATGATGCGCAACGTTTCATGGATTATCTGAAATTGCCGCGTAATGCATTCTACGTCAACCCACAATATATTAAGGACGCCAACCGCAATCGTTATCTTGTGAATTTGAACGCGAACTTCTCCGCGATTACTTTGTTGCCCGTGGTCGGCCTTG
>DTSG01000504.1 GCA_012965455.1 Planctomycetaceae bacterium
TCGCGGTTGCTGCAGTTCGAAGCTGTACGAACTGGCAGTCTCGGGTGCGGGGAAATTCTTTAGAATTGGGCGACGATGGGGATTAACGTTAGCGCGCAGATTCCCATGAGGATCGCCAGCGGTAATCCGCAGCGGAAATAATCGTTCGCTCGGTAACCGCCAGGACCCATGACCATAAGATTGGTTTGGTATCCGATAGGAGTGACGAACGAGAGCGAAGCGGCGATGGTGATGGCAAAGATAAATGGCCGGGCATTCCAGTCGCCGGTGGCGGCGATTTCGATAGCCAATGGTAATATCATTGCAGCCACGGCGTTGTTGGAAATGGTCTCGGTTAGCACCACCGTGAGAATATAGAGGGCGATGAGAATGGTCCACGGGTGGTTTCCTGCAAGTGTGAAAATGCTGTTGGCGATTTCAGTAGCAGCACCGCTCTCTTTTAGTGCTTTGCCTAATCCAAGTGCCGCTCCGATAGTGATTAACATCTGCAAGTTGATGGAGGCCCGTGCATCGCTCATTTTTAGACAGCGAGTAAGCACCATCAGTACGGCTATGGTCAATGCGGCAACTGCTGGTGACGCTAAACCTAGTAGCGACGTGTTGGCCGAGGCGGGACTGAAGATGCTAGCGGTAACGAGCCACAGCAGTAGTGCGATTAATAGTAGTGAAGCGGTCTTGGCTTTATTGTTTTGTCGAGGCTCAGAACCTTGCACGCTTGATACCATATAGAACTCAGGGCTGTGCTGATGCGTTTGTAAAAAGTCAGTTCCGGTTTGTAGTAGTAATGTATCGCCAGCTTCGAGTGTCGTGTCACCGACTTTGCCAGTCAACCGCTCACCCGCGCGGTGTATTGCGACAACGGCAGCATCGTAACGTTGCCGAAACCGCGCAGCGCGTACGGTCGTAGCTAGCAGGGGGGATTTGCGGGACAGTACGACTTCTGTTAGATGCCGTTGCGGATGTTGTTCTGGTGAAAGTTCGGTGGAAGGGCTGAGGCCTGGGAATCGTTCAAGCTCGACGATCGTTTCAATGGCGCCGGTGAAGACTAGTTGGTCGCCACCGCGAAGTATGTTGTCAGGTGCCACGGGAGTGATGATATGGTCGTCGCGGTCGATTTCGATCAAGAACAAACCTTCTAAGTGTCGCAGACCTGCTTCTTCGATACTTTTGTTGATCAACGGGCAGTCATCATCGACGTGCATTTCAACGAGATATTCTCGACGTTGTTGTCCGAGTTGTTTGATGATTCCCACGCGTTGAGGAAGTAGTTTCGGCATAATTGTCAGCATATAAACAGCCCCAATTACAGCACACGGAAGTCCGATCGCAGTTAGCTCGAACATCGATAACGGCTGAACACCTGCGGCGAGTGAAATCCCTTCACTGGCTAAATGTTGTAACTCTCCGTTGACGACCAACGTTGTGCTAGTACCTATGAGTGTGCAGATACCGCCGAGGATAGCGAGATAACTGACTGGCATCAGCAGTCGTGATGGTGAGATTCCGCGGCGACGGCACCATGACACTACCACGGGCATCATCATGGCGACCACTGCCGTGTTGAGTAGAAATGCGCTGGCGACTGTGGTCACGGCAGACAGACGGAAGATTGCTTGTTTTTCGGTGGTTGCAGTGCCGAGGAGTTTATGACCTACCCAGTCCAGAACTCCCGTGATTCGTAGACCGGCAGCAATGGCTAACAATCCAGCAATCGTAAGAATGGCTACGTTGGAAAACCCAGAGAATGCCTGCTCCGGCGTCAAAATACCGCAGGCGGTCACCAATAGAAGACCACAAAGAAACAAGACATCGGTAGACGCCTTTTTTTGCATTTGCAAAAACACAAAAATCAAAACCGTTACGGTGATGGTGAGGGTCGCTTGCCAGGAAAACATAGTAGACCAAGTATCCTTAGTTTTGTTGTCGAGTTAAAGAAGGAGATTAAAATAGATATTTGCGAGATTGATTGACGCAGTAATGAGACGGCAACCCTAATAGTCTTGTTGTGATTCGTATTTTGTAATAATAAAAATAGTGTCAAATGTCGATTGCATTGGT
>DTSG01000505.1 GCA_012965455.1 Planctomycetaceae bacterium
ACTAACGATGATTACCGTCAAAAGGGGGCATTGCTTAATGCAAAGTGACTCGCCATCGGAAAACGATGAAATGGAATTGTATACGGATCAACTAGATCCGACTTTTGTAAATTCTCGCCGCGAAGCGTGCATTATTTTTTGTGCTTGGTTAGCCGCACTTTGTTGGTGCGTACCGTATTGTTATTTGAACGGTTACAACGTTGCCGACCCGGAAAATATTGCGATTACATTTGGGATGCCGTCTTGGGTTGTCTGGGGAATTGCGATGCCATGGATTGCGGCAGACGTGTTCACCGTTTGGTTTTGCTTTTTTTATATGAAAAACGATGATTTAGGAGTTTCTCCTGAGGAATTGGCCGCCAGTGAAGCGGAAGGTAATTAATTATAATGCAGAGCCCCGAAATAATATTGCTGGCCGCAGGCTCCAACGCCGCGCTCATCACGTTTTTACTTTACACGCTCGCTGTATTTGGCATTGCTGCGTTTTCCAATCAGATGCTCAAGGGCAAGAGTTTTCTTAGTGAGTACTTTTTAGGTAGTCGCGGACTAGGAGTTTGGGCTTTCGCATTGACCTTTGCGGCAACGAGTGCCTCGGGTGGAAGCTTTACGGGTTTTCCCTCCAAAATATATTCGCATGGATGGGTTTTGGCGTTGTGGATTGGCGCCTACGTCGTCGTGCCTATTTGTACGATGGGATTGCTCGGTAAACGCATCAATCAAGTTGCTAGAATCTCAGGTTCGATCACCGTCCCTGATGTCCTCCGCGATCGATTTGAAAGTGCTCGCTTCGGTTTAATGGCGGTTGTGCTGATCGTGTTTTTCATGGTGTTCAATCTGGTCGCGCAATTCAAAGCGGGCGCTATGATTCTCAAAACACTGCTTAGTGATGTTGAAATATTTCATCGAGCGGCTGAGTTTTTCCACACGGTTATGGAACCTTGGAGTTTCTTAGGAACGGATTCGGAGTACTTAATCTGCTTGCTGGCGTTTGGTATCGCGGTGATTATCTATACGACTTACGGCGGATTTCACGCGGTTGTCTGGACCGACGTCATGCAAGGGATCGTGATGGTGGTTGGCGTTTTGATCATGTTACCGTTAGCCATCATGATGGTAAATGATTTGGCCTCCAAGGATGATTCCAGTGATGCCACTGGGATGGCCTACGTTACACAGGAGATGTCCAAACTTGTTCCGCCGGTGCCGACCAATGCGCAGTTGCAGGTTAGCAGTTCCTCTGACAAGGATCGTTTGATTGTGGCAGGTACGTGGATTGCCACGGAGAGTGATAATGGTACTTCGCGATTGTTTCGCACCGGAAATGATGTCGAAATTGTGGCAGGTCAACAGGTGACGGCAGCAGAGATACCGACCGAGATGATTGAGTTGGTGAATGCATCAGACATTAAACAGATATTGGACAATCCGGACATCTATACGGTAGTTCGTGATTTGCAGTTAGTTGGATTAACGCAAAATCCCTATAAGTATGGTGGTTCGCCCGAACATAAAGGAACGTATGTAACAGGTCCTGGCCCGTCACCCAATAGCGACATTGGTTTCTTACCGTTGAGCCTAGCATTTTCGTTTTTCTTCATGTGGGCAATATCAGGTGCTGGGCAGCCGAGTAGTCATGTCCGCCTGATGGCGTTCAAGAATACGGACACGCTAAAAAAAGCGATCTTTACTGTTGCTATTTATTACACGCTGATCTACTTCCCGCTGGTGATGATATTCTGCTGCAGTCGCTTGTTGATGCCTGGCATGGAGCTGGAGTCCGACCGTATTATGCCGGCGATGGCAGTCTTTTTGACTGAAGGAGTTGGTGTGGGCTGGCTAGCTGGTCTGTTAGTGGCAGCGCCTTTTGCAGCAGTCATGTCTACCGTGGACAGTTTTCTGCTAATGATATCCTCGGCCGTCGTGCGAGACATCTACCAGCGAAACATCAATCCGAATGCATCGGAAGCGAAGGTCAAAAAAATGACATACGCGGTGACCATTATTGTCGGTACAGCAGCGATGTTGGGGGCGGTTAACCCACCCCAGTTCTTGCAAGACATTATTGTTTACACTGGAAGTGGTCTGGCGGCCTGTTTCTTGGCTCCGATGGTATTCATGCTGTATTGGCCACGGTCCAATAAGCAGGGTTGTATGATTGGAATGCTGTGTGGCTTTGCGGCGCACTTCAGTATGTATTTAGCAGGAGCGTTTACTAACGACAGTTTCTTTAAACCTCACCTATTAATGAACATGGATCCAATTATTGTCGGTTTGTTTGTGTCATTTTTGGCGACCTACGTCGGATGTTTGATTTCGCCTGCGCCTCCGCAGCGGCTCGTGAAGAAGTATTTTTATAAGCGAAAGGAATTGCCGAGAACCTAATGTTATTATTTGACGGACATTTAGATATTTCCATGAACGCGGTTGAGTTTAACCGTGATCTGACCAAATCACTAAAGGAAATACGTGATCGCGAAGCTGAAATGTTGGATTACAAAGACCGAGGCAAGGGAATCTTGACACTGGATGAAATGCGCAAAGGCCAGATTGGTGTTTGTATTGCAACTCAAATTGGGCGGTACGTGGCTCCGGAAACCAATATGCCGGGCTGGAATAGCCCCGATATTGCTTGGGCAATAACGCAAGCACAACTCGCTTGGTATCGCGTTATGGAAGACCATGGTCAGATGACGCAAATCACGAATCGGGTTGAACTCAATGCTCATGTTGATTTATGGAAAACAGCCGAGGATACATCAGAACTCCCGATTGGATATATCTTGAGCCTCGAAGGCGCCGATTCAATTATCAACTTAGGCTACCTAGAAAAAGCGTACGCCTATGGTTTACGGGCGTTGGGACCTGCTCATTATGGCCCCGGTCGTTACGCCCCAGGTACCGGGAGCGAAGGTGGGTTAGAAGCAGGTTGTAAAGATTTACTGTTAGAGATGCAACGATTAGGCATCGTCTTGGATGTTACGCATCTGACAGATGATGGCTTTTGGGAAGCGCTTGATATTTACAGTGGACCTATTTGGGCGAGTCACCAGAATTGTCGGGCGTTGGTTCCACACCAACGGCAGTTTAGTGATGAGCAGCTCAAGGCAATCATCGAGCGGGACGCTGTGATCGGTATGGCTTTTGATGCATGGATGATGGCACCCGACTGGCAGCGTGGTGTGACGCAACCATACACTGCCGGAGTGAACATCGAGCGGATTATCGACCACGTCGACCACATTTGCCAACTTGCGGGTAATACCAGACATGTGGGCATTGGTTCGGACCTTGATGGTGGTTATGGGCGTGAACAATGCCCCTACGATATGGAAACGATTGCGGACTTGCGGAAGTTGATTGATCTTCTTGCTAAACGCGGATATAGCGAAAGCGATGTTGAAGGTATGATGCACGGCAATTGGATTAGGCGACTTAACGATATTTGGAGCGAGTAGGAAAAATATCTTTTAGGAATAGAGATTAAATGAAGTTAGCTAAATGTGTTACTGCCGATTCGGAGCAGCTGGTTGTGATCGTCGACGTTGATACCGTGCGACCACTATGCTTTGCGGATTCTACGTTGACTTGCTTGGCTGATGTGCTGGAGGCCGATAATCCTGCTGAAACGGCGAGGGCTTTAGTCGCTGAAAGATCGTTAGCATTAAACGAAGTCGACTTTTTAGCTCCCATCGACCAACAAGAGGTTTGGGCAGCCGGTGTTACCTATAAGCGCAGCCAGAAGGCTCGGATGGAAGAGTCGGAATCAAGTGCCTCGTGTTATGATTTGGTTTACGATGCAGATCGTCCAGAATTATTTATGAAGGCGACACCGAACCGAGTGTCGGGGCCTAATCAGCCGCTGCGTATTCGATATGATGCCTCTTGGAATGTTCCCGAGCCGGAAATTACATGTGTTGTGTCTAGCCGAGGTCGCCTAGTTGGATTTACGATCGGCAATGACATGAGCAGCCGAGACATTGAAGGTGAAAACCCTTTGTACTTACCTCAAGCTAAAGTCTATCGGCAATGTGCTGGACTAGGTCCAGTCATTACACTTGTGGAAGATATGCCCAGTCGCGAAGAGACCGGTATTTATTTGACGATCGAGCGCGCGGGTTCTACAGTGTTTGAAGGTTCCACCGGTGTTGACCAAATGCATCGCAGCTTTGAAGATCTTATTGGGTTCTTATTCCGTGAACAAGAATTCCCCGAGGGCGTATTGTTAATGACAGGTACAGGCGTCGTACCAGCGAATGATTTTACATTACAAGCAGACGACATTGTGAATATCAAAATTGATGGCATTGGAACCTTAACCAATCCGATTGTCCAAGCCACTGGTTTATAGTTAACTAGCATAGACACAGTTATCCGTGCACCCCGATACAAGCAACTTGCGACACCCACCAGAATGTGATTCAACAGGAGATGATTCTTAATGCAGCAGATACTTATTGCCGGACAATGGCGCGATGCAAACAGCAACAAGTCTTTTCAAGCTTCGAATCCAGCGACTCGTGAGCCGCTCGCGAATGAATATCCTGTAAGTACATGGGAAGATTGTGACGCAGCCTTGACGGCAGCTGCCGAGGCGACTGTTGGTCTGCGAAGCATTTCAGGCGGACAAATAGCCGAGTTCTTGGAAACCTATGCAACGGAGATTGAAAACAATGCTGATGCTATTGTAGATATGGCTCACGCGGAAACTGCGTATCCGAAACCGACTCGGTTAGCCGGCGGTGAACTACCTCGTACGACAGACCAACTGCGTCAAGCAGCCAACGCTGCGAGGACCGGTAACTGGTCTGTGCCAACGATTGATACCGCTGCCGGCATCCGATCCCAATATGGTGCTATTGGACCAGTTGCGGTTTTCGGGCCGAATAATTTCCCATTGGCATTTGGTAGTATTTCTGGCGGTGACTTTGCATCCGCCATTGCTGCGGGCAATCCCGTCATTGCGAAAGCTAATTCATCTCACCCTGGTACAACGGAGTTGTTTGCTCGATGTGCCCATCAAGCAGCACAAAGTACGGGAATGCCAGCGGGCATGGTACAGTTGATTTATCGCACGAGTCATCCCGACGGTGAACGATTGGTGGCAGATGCTCGCATCGGCGCCACCGGTTACACCGGCAGTCGCCATGCTGGATTGCAGTTAAAGGCAGCAGCGGATGCGGCCGGTAAGCCGATTTATTTGGAGCTTTCGAGCGTAAATCCAATTGTAATTTTGCCGCAAGCTATGGAGCAGCAACATGAGGAAATCGCGACGGAATTTACAGGTAGTTGTTTGATGGGGACCGGTCAATTTTGCACGAATCCCGGTTTAGTGGTCGTGCTTAAAAGCGACGCCACGAATTCATTTATCGCCGCTGTTAGTGAACAATTTGCCGCAGCTCCCGTTGGAACATTGTTGTCGTCGGGCGTGGAAAGTAGTTTGGAATCTAACCTAGAAATTCTCGTGGACGCGGGCGCAGAGATTGTCGTGGGCAATACGCCCGCCGACAGTGATCGGTATTGCTATGCTAATACGTTGCTTAAAGTAACCGCGCAGCAATTTATTGCCGATCCGGAAACGATGCAAACAGAGGCTTTTGGAAATAGTTCATTATTAGTTGTCACCGAGTCTATGGATGAAGTTAATGCTGTCATCGCCTGTTTTGAAGGTAATTTAACTGGCTGTATTTACTCGGCGACAGACGGTAGTGATGATGCGGCTTATGACCAAATCGCTGCAAACCTCCAATCCAAAGTGGGCCGCATGTTAAATGACAAGATGCCCACAGGCGTAGCTGTTAGTGCGGCGATGAATCATGGCGGCCCATTCCCAGCGACGGGGCATCCGGGGTTTACCGCAGTCGGAATTCCCGGATCTCTTTTGCGATTTGCGATGCTACAATGTTACGATAATGTTCGTCACGATCGGTTACCCGCATCGTTGCGTGATGAGAATCTTAACGGCGAATTATGGCGGTGTGTTGATGGTAATTGGACGCGGGAAAATATAAACTGACTCCTTTAGGGGATAACAAGAGCATTTTTATTTAGACTCAGGAGAAAATCCATGAAGTGTGGAGCAACCATTGCATGTGTACTATTGGCGGCGACGTTTATAGTACCCGTGTATGCCGACGATGCTGGTCAGAGTTTATTAGATCAAGCAACCGAAGCAACAATTGGTGCGACGAATTTTCAGCAATTGGAGAAAGTCATCTCCTTGGCTGAACAAGCAATTGAAAAGGGATTGGGGGAAGGGAATACTGAATTTGCTAAGCAACTGATCACATCCACGTTGATGCAACGTGCCCAAGCAATTTCCCAACGAATTCTGTCAGGCCAACCTCCGCAGCAATGGCCACAGATGCGTCAGTTAGCCCAACAAGATCTGACAAAACTCTTGACCTATGACGAGACAAACGGTGAAGCTCATCTGTTGACCGCTAAATTACAGACGCTACCTCAAGGTAATCGAGAGCAAGGATTAAAAGCGGCTTCGGCTGCTATAAAGTCTTTTGCCGAAGACAAAGAGAAACAGGCCGAAGCTTTAATGGCAAGATCGGGATTGCGAGAAAAACCAGAGCAGCAAATTGCCGATTTGGACAAAGCGATTGAATTGGCACCGACGAATCCGATGATTTATCGTCAACGAGCAGGTGTTTACCAACGGGCTGGAAAACTTGATGAAGCGACAAAAGATTTGCGTAAAGTGATTGAACTTGATGATGACAATATCGATGCCTTGGGCTCGTTGGCGGAGTCACTTGCGAGGTTGGATCGCTTTGAGGAAGCAATCAAATTGGCGAACGAAGCGATTAAGACGGAGCCGGAATCGAGCACAGGATATGAACTGCGAGCGCGGATTTATATCATGCAAGAAGATGGCGAAAAAGCTTTGGCTGATTTGTCAAAAGCGATTGAGCTTAATCCAAAGGGTATTGTGCCGCTATTATTGCGAGCAACAATTTATCTTACCGACGATAAGTTAGAGGAAGCCAATGCGGATTTAGATCGTGTTCAAGCAATCAATCCGAACGTTCCCCAGCTTTATTTATTGCGCGCGGGAGTGTTTGAGCAGCGGGAAGACTATTTACAGGCTGCTAAAATACTCGAAGTTATCCTGCGGTTTGCTCCTAATGACGAGCAAATGCGTTTGCGTGTTGCCATGGATTATTCGATGGCAGAGGAATTCGAAAACGCGATCAAACACGTTAATGTGGCGATTCAGGGGAATAACGAAAGCTGGCTCGCCTATTATTCACGGGCTGATATATACTTGTCGATGGGTGAACATGCCAAAGCAATCGAAGATTATGAACGAGCCTATGAAATTAACAAAGAGTATCCGAACTTGTTGAATAACTTTGCTTGGACACTGGCGACTTCGACAGAGGCATCGGTACGTGATGGCAAGCGAGCCGTTAAGTTGGCACTTGAAGCTTGTGAAGCGTCAGATTATGAAAAACCTCATATCCTGAGCACACTCGCAGCGGCTTACGCAGAAAGTCGTGACTGGAGCAATGCTCGCAAGTGGTCTCAAAAAGCGGTTGAGTTGGCGACCGAGGATATTAAAGAAACCTTGGAGAAAGAGTTAGAGTCTTACAAAAAGAAGAAGGCCTGGCGAGAGAACAAGGCGGAAGAACGGA
>DTSG01000506.1 GCA_012965455.1 Planctomycetaceae bacterium
GCCATCAGATTTTGATTTGGAATTTGAATTCTGGATTTCGATTTTCGACAGATCTTTCTGCTCGCCGATATCGTTTGCCAAATTGAAAAGCTGAACGGTCCCGTTTTCGAAATATTCGAGCAGCTTGTAATCACCATCACGAATGGCTCCGCCGGGGCTTTGCATTCCATGGTTACTGTAGTGTGGGAAATGCCAATAGATGGGGCCTCGGTCCATTTCTTCACCACGCACCAGGCGGGTGAAACTTTTCCCATCAATGCCTGTGACTTCATTCTCTACACCGATCATTTCAAGAATGGTGGGGAAAAAATCGGTGCTGATGACAGGTTCGTCACATACCGTTCCCACCTTGCCGTGATGCGGCCATTTCACGATCATTGGAACCCTTATTCCGCCTTCATATAGCCAGCCCTTGGCACCACGCAGCGGTAGATTCGACGAGGATGCGCGCGTGTCTATTTTGTCTTTGGTTGTTTTAAAGTTGGGGGTGCCGTTCATCACTGACATGCCGCCATTGTCTGACATGAAAATAACAATGGTGTTCTCTTCGATGCCATGCTCCTTCAGTTTTGCCATGAGCGTGCCCAGACTTTGATCCACGCTTTCAACCATTCCGGCGAGCTGAACATTGTCCTGCTTTTGTTTCACCTTCACGAGATCGTTGGGATAGGATGTGTAGGTATCCCTATACTTGGGCAGCTTTATCAATTCATCGAGCTCGCCTCTGCTCGGGTAGGTCGGGCTGTCAGGATTTCCTTCGAGTATGAAGTCAGGACCGGGCTGAGGCGGCATGGCAGCCAGTTTCTTCTTATACTTTTCAACCAGGTCTGGTCTGCCTTGAATCGGGTCATGCACAGAGAAATGAGCCATATACAAAAGGAACGGCCCATCCTTGTTCTCCTCAATATACTGTGCAGCCAATTCAGCCAGGCGATCTGTTACATATTCTCCGCCATCGAGTCCTGGGATTTTCTTGGGATTAAGAAAACCTCTTCTTCCTAGATTCGAATTAACAGAATGTGGGACATGAACATCGAAACCATGCTCTGTCGGATTGGTATCTCGCCCAAGATGCCATTTTCCAAACAAACCGGTTGCATAGCCTGATTTCTTCAGCACTTCCGCAAGTGTTGTTTCTTTGGGATCCAAGCTCATGGCCTTCTCTGCATTCAGCAGGACCTGGAAGGGAGTATTTTTTCTGCCATTGAGCCAATCGGTAAGGTTCAGGGTCGCTGGATATTTTCCTGTAAGGATACTTGCTCTTGTCGGGGAGCAAACGTGACAGGCGGCATAGGCGTCAGTAAACCGGACTCCCTCTGCTGCAAGTCGATCAATGTTCGGCGTGTCGTAAAACGAACTTCCAAAGCAGCCAACGTCGGACCAGCCCAGGTCATCAACGAGAAAGAATACGATGTTGGGTGGTTTGTTTACGGTATCGCCTGACGCATCACTACCTTGGCAAACGACCGTTGTTATTAGCAATATCAGAATGATTAATTTTGATTTCATAGGTTGTTACCCTTTAAATTAGTTACGCGTTGCCTTGTCTGATATTTCTATTTTGCTTTATAATTCGTCTTGGGCAGATGGACAGAGAGTCTCTTAATCTCTGCGGCGAACTCCGGGTTCCCGGCCAGATTAGTCCACTCGTTTGGATCCTTGCTGTGATCGTAAAGTTCCTCACCTCCGTCGACGTAGCGTATGTAGCGCCAGCGTTCAGTCTGGATGGCGTGGTTCTTGAATCCGAAGGTCATCACCGCAGGTCGGTTCCAGTCCTGGGTTGGACTCTCCAGAAGCGGGTTGAGGCTTTGGCCATCCAGGCCGTCTCGCTCCGGCAAACCGCACAAACCGATCAGGGTAGGATAGAGGTCGATCAAGCTGACCGGGCGATGGCAAAGCTGCCCATTGCTTGCACCATCAGGTACTGAAATGATGAGAGGTGTTCGCGTTGAAACATCCCACAAGGCATGCTTGCGCCAGTGATCTTTTTCACCCAGATGCCATCCATGATCTCCCCACAGCACGATGATCGTATTCTCTGCGTGTTTACTCTTCT
>DTSG01000507.1 GCA_012965455.1 Planctomycetaceae bacterium
CGAGGAGAATGAACCCACAGACATACACGAATGGAACGTGACCGCTGAAGTACTTAGGGAAAACCCGCTGTTATAGCTCGTAGACGCGTAATGATCCATCGGCACAGGCGATTGCAAAGCGGCGACCATCCGGAGTAAAATCCAATCCACGTACGGCCTTATCCACTTTCACGACATGAAATGGTTTTTGCTCAATCGGCTTGGACTTTTCGATTTCAGCAGCGGCGGTCGATTCGCTTTTGTCGGGATCCAAATCAACGTCCGCATCCGTACCAACTGCAGCCTCAGGTTCTGCAACCGCGGGTTCATCCAACCGCCAAAACTCCACGGTACCATTATTACTTTGCCCAGCAAAACATCCGGCAACAAAACCAGCTGGATGGAAATGCACGCCCCACTCAATACCTGGTTTGTTATCCTTGGTCCGAAGATGATGTGTTATTTTTTTAGATTCCCAGTCGATAATGCAAATGATTGGGTCCTGTTGTCCAGCAAACGCATTGACGACATTGGTCGTTCCCGCACAGCCCAATAGCGTGCCAGCATGGTTAAAAGCCATCGCTCGCGCACCGCCCATGTCCGCTTGAAACTTCAAATCAAAACCGGTCATCACCGACGCATCAATTTTACTGCGTTGTTTGCCATCCTTCAGTCCCCAGACGATAATCTCTCCCATGATGTCTTCTGACACCAATTCCTGACCGTTGGGATGAATCATCACAGCCCACGGGTGTCGCTCGTGGCCTACGCACTGCCGACGCAATTTCATCTTTTTCGCCGACCACACTTTGACCAATTTGTCGTTTCCACAAGTCGCAATCGTTTTGCCATCCGGTGCGACGTGAACCCATCGCGAAAACCCTTGGTGCGCTACGATCATCTTCGTCGCCGCTACTTGCAATTGCATCACCGCCGGTTTGGCTTCTTCTTTTTCTGTTTTCTCAACAGCCGCTGCGATTTCTACTTCGAGTATTTCCACTGGCTCGACATCCCAAAATCCAATCCGGCCATCCCATCCCGAACTCAACAGCGTCTTGCCATCTGCGGAAAAATCGAAGCGACGGACCCAGCTATCATGCCCCAAATAAGCCACCTTGTCGCCAGTCTCCAAATCAAAACGGTAAATACCGTAATCTTCAGCTCCAACGAATACGTATTTTCCCGACGGCTCAACTCGGCACGTCGTTAGCGGACGCCCATGGGTGAATTTCTGAATCTCCTTTGCTGTAGTGGGGTCGACCTCTGCGATCCCCGTATCACTCGCAACCTTAGAGTCAACTGGTTTTGAATCGTCATTACAACTCATGACAGCAACTCCTTAATTGGTTCAGTTACAGGGTCGCCGATAGGAATCGAGCGACCGTCAATATCATGATTTTGTTGCGAATCGATACCTACGGCTTGCAAATACGTGTGAAACAGGTGACCAGCATCCACTTCTCGATCTTTCACTGCGGTACCATCCGCATTGGTAGAACCAACCACTCCGCCAGCTTGGATTCCACAACCACCCATGGCCACGGATAGCGAAGCGCCCCAATGGTCACGGCCAAACTTATGGTTGATTGCTGGCGTGCGACCGAACTCAGAGTAGACGATGACTAGCACGTTATCAAGCATGCCGCGTTCTTCTATATCGCCCAGCAACGTCGCAAAGGTTTTGTCAAATTCGTCGAGTTGTTCCACATGGAAATTGAAATTCTCAGCGTGGGTATCGTAACCATGATGCGTCACTTTTACACAAGTCACACCTTCTTCGAGTAATGTTCTTGCCAGCAAACAACGGCGGCCAAACCAGTGTCGACCGTAACGATCCAGTTCCTTCTCGTCTTGCTCACCAAAAAGATGCGTTCGCTTAATTAACTGACGCGCTTGGTCAAACGATGCATCATAGGAATCGATCAACGAGCGGCTGCGTCCAGTTTTGAACTGTTGATTTAATTGCAATCGTAAATTTTCACTGCGTAGTGCTAAATCCTCGGATACTCCTTCCGGCAATCCTAGATGCTTCGGTGGCTGCACACCTTCGAGTCGTAACTGGGCATGTTGT
>DTSG01000508.1 GCA_012965455.1 Planctomycetaceae bacterium
ATCGTACTGAAACTGCTCATGAAGTTCTTGACCGTACTGCGTTAAGTCCAGTGCTAACCGCAAACACTCTTCGTTCTCGAGTATCCGACTAAATCGAGTGGTCGACGCCAAATGCGTGGTATCAATATGGTAGGAGTGTTCTCCAAACATACCTTCTTGATCGGCGATCAGTTCAGCGAGTGTCGTGGCGGTCGGTTCACTGTCTTGGCGACCAGCAACATCCGCTTTGACATTGGTAAACAGCTCTTGATGCACGTGTCTGAGCAATAGCTGAGCAACAGCCCGTTGATCCGCTTTACCTTTTTGCGGCATCACTGATTCAAACGTCGTAATCGCATTACACGTACCGTAATTTTGCAGCACGACCGAAAAACCACGAGCAGGATCCACTCCTTCTTGCAGCAAGACTTCGACCATTTCATCAATATTGTCATCTTGGACTTCAATCTTATCGATCAGTTCTCGAGCAGCAGCCACATCACCGACTGGTCGCATATACATCCAACCTTCGGAGACACGCCCATCCTCGAGCAACCCAGTTCCAACTTGTCGACAAGCACCAAGCAACCCGTCTTCTAGTAATGTCCGCTGTTTGGGATCGAGGTCATCGCCTGATTCACCATAGAGCAACGGTAGTCCGGCGCGGTGGCGGACTTGCATCTTTAAAGCTTCGAACAACTCGTGATGTTTCTTGTCCTGTTGCAAGCTGCTAATCAAGTGTTCCAGCACCGCGTCCACTCCACCAGAGGTAGATTGTTGTTCGAGTTGTTCAAAAAGAGAATCTGCCATCGTAATATAATTTCCTTGCTATTGTTCTATCCAATCTGATTTTGATCATTGTAGCACGAGCCGATCCCATTCGTCCGCTGGCGATGGAAACGTACCCCATATTACCGGCTACTGATTTCATGCACTGCATCAACCAAAGCGATAACATTATCCACGGGAGTTTGTTGCAGCACACCGTGGCCGAGATTAAATATATGGCCATTGCGACCATTGGCTTGGGCTAAGACTATTTCCGTACGTTTGCGAATGGTCGGGACATCGGCCAGTAATACTAATGGATCGAGATTGCCTTGGACGCTGCGATCGTGCCCAATAATATCCCAGGCATCATCCAAGCGAACCCGCCAATCCACTCCGACGACACAATTGCCACCCTCAGCCAACATTGGTAACAATCCGGGGTTACCCGTCGCGAAGTTGATGACTGGAATACCTGGAACCAATCCGGCAATTATTTCTTGTACGTAGGGCAAAACGTATTCTCGATAGTCGTCGGTTCCTAGACAGCCAGCCCAAGAATCAAAAAGCTGAACGCATTGAACACCAGCGGCGATTTGTGCATTGAGGTAACGAGTGATTGCTCGCACAAAACGTCCCATCAGTTCCTTCCAAGCACCTGGGTCGCGATACATAATTGTCTTGGTGTTTAAGTAGTTACGGCTCGAGCCACCTTCGATCGCATAGCTGGCCAATGTAAACGGTGCGCCGGAAAACCCAATCAGGGGCATATCTGCCGGTAGTTCCTGACGAGTCAGTTTGACCGTTTCCATAACAAAATCCAACGCCTCCACCGATTCCAATTCAACAACTCGATCAATATCCGCTGCTTCTCGAATAGGATTATGAATCACTGGGCCTTCACCCTTGGCAAATTCTAAATCGAGTCCCATCGGTTCAAGAATCGGCAATAGGTCCGAAAATATAATAGCTGCATCGACACCTAAACGATTCACAGCGGTCACCATAATTTCAGAACACAGCTCGGGGGACTTGCAGAGCTCTAGAAAAGTCGTCTTGCTGCGAATCTCACGATATTCTTGCATGTATCGCCCAGCTTGCCGCATTAACCACACTGGCGTCACATCGGTCGGTTCGCCCCGACATGCCTGCAAAAATAAACTGTCATACCAAGGAGCATTTTTGTCTAACGCATCGGACATTGGGCCGGAGAGCATATGATGAATCCTCTGTTTTCGTTGTAATGTTTCTTGGGCAAACTGAGCAGCATGCAAGACGAGCTGCCCCATTTTTGAGTGTGCTGGTTCTAGGTCCACAATTAAACCATTGTCACGAATGCATTCAGACGTGGTTGGACCAATCGAAACAACTACACTACGACGAATGGCGTCTCGTAGTGATTCCAGTAAATCTAATTGTTCGGCTAATGCAAAGAGATTGGTTAATTGATGTGCTGAGGTAAAAAGCAAAACATCACGATCACCGTCGACAATGGCCTGCAGGTTTTCTCGTAGCGGTGCTGTATCCGCGGGTAATTCCCAGCGGTACACCTTGACCGAGTGAACTTTAGCTCCGCGGGCTTCCAAACCTGCTACTAAACTTGGGTTGGGTTTACCATATTCTTGAATCGCAATATTGACCTGGTTTAAAGGCAGGTGGGTATCAAGTGTCGCTAGTACTTCGCGCCAAGTGTTAGGTGCAGCCACAGAAAGTGTGGGAGTGATCCCATACTCTTTCAACGCAGCTATTGCTTTCGGGCCGCGAGCGATCGTGGTCATATCTGTGAGGCAATTTAGGAATCGCTCCATATCCACATGCCGTTCTACGCTCCGCATTAAATAACGCACACCAACACCCGTCATCAATACCAGTGCGTCCATTTCACCTGTCATGATATGATTCGCTAAGTCAATACTTGGCCGGTTGTCTTCCTCAACGACTTCCTGCATCGAGTGGCTAACAAAAGCGACGCCACCTCGTTTTTCAATGAGGCGCGCAAGCTCGGTATTGCGGCGACTTTCAAATGCCGCCACCCGCAGTCCGTCAAAACCAGTATTAGAAGATAGATCCGTTTTCATGACCCCTTCAATATACACCAGTAGTTTCAAGCGACCATCGGGGGGTGGTTCTATGAAGCCGCTTGACCGTTGTCAAAGAGCGTCATAGTTTGCGGAAAACAGTAGATTCGTCAAAGATTTGACACTTTGCCGACGATTTACTCGGACAGCAACACGATGTTGTTAGGTATAGGCAATATGCACAGCGAACAAGGACGTTCGCTAAGCCTGTACCGAAAATACGAACTTCATATTGAGCGAACTTGCCGATGCAACGCAATATCCTGCCATTGAAACCTACTCAACCCGGCCATGCTGACGTCGTAAACACACTCAAACATGAAACGCACATCGAAGTTCAATTAGGCGATATCCTGCCTGCACTTACCGATGCTTTGTTATCGCAGCGATTGTGGATTCGAGATTTCTCTGAAGATAAAATCTCCATCAGCAAAGATTTTTATGAGATCATCATGGCATACCAGCGACTCAAGCGGACGGCCTAATTACCGCAACGAAACGCTATTTCTGCTGGTGGTAATTCGGAGTACTGATTACTTCGAGACAAGTCTTAGTCATTGCAACGATCATTAAACGCCGCCGGCATGCCAGAATCTATTTGCACTGTCTGACAAAACAGTGAAGAATAGTGCTGCAACGAATGTTGATGAAAATATTTGATCAAGCCCGAGGATTCCGAATATGTCCGACAGCCCAAAACAGAACCGCATTGATGATCTACTGGATCGTATTCGCTTATCCGCTGAGCGATTAGCCGACGATCGCGTGGACCGTGGCGACTTGAAAATTCTCAGCCGTACATTGCGGGAACTGCGATATGCCTTCAAAGTGTTTGCTCCTTATCGCAATCAACGAAAAGTAACCGTGTTTGGATCCGCGCGAACAGCCGCCACCGAACCAACCTATCGAGCCTGCGTTCAGTTTGGTGCCGAGATGGCCAAGCATGAATGGATGATTGTGACAGGCGCCGCTCAAGGAATTATGGAAGCGGGGCATGTGGGTGCCGGACGTGAAATGTCGATGGGGCTCAATATTATGCTGCCCTTTGAGCAACACGCAAATCCGGTCATTGCCGACGATCATAAATTGGTCAATATGAAGTACTTCTTTACTCGCAAACTCATGTTCGTAAAAGAATGTGACGCGGTCGTTTGTTACCCCGGTGGTTTTGGAACGTTAGACGAAGCCCTAGAAGTGCTCACCTTGATTCAAACTGGCAAGCGCGAATTGGTGCCGGTCATATTTGCGGATGCACCTGGCGGTAACTTCTGGACAACCCTCGACCAATTCATCCGCGAACATCTACTCCGTGACGGCATGATTTCTCCGGACGACTTGCACTTGTATTCGGTTACCGACAATTACGAAGAAGCCGCTCATGAAATCCTGAATTACTATCGAGTATTTCATAGTATGCGGTACGTCGGACGAGACTTAATTCTGCGACTGCAACAAGAACTCAGCGAATCGTTGTTGGCCACCATCAATCAAGATTTCGCCGACATTCTTAACGGCGGTGAATTTGAACAACACGCCGGGAGACTCGAAGAAGAAAAAGATGACGAGACGACAAACGACATGTCTCGCTTGATCTTTAACTTTAATCGCCGCGCACACGGACGGCTACGGCTACTCATCAACCTGATCAATGAATCCGCCGGCGAGTAAATCTTCATGCAGCTTAGCATCAACTAATAATCGGAAACCAGCTAGAGTTCTGCAAGAATAGTTGCCGGACACAGGCGTCTATTTGTTGGCTTCGTGCACGAGGTGCCCGAGCTCCGGTACGATGATTTTATCCATGGCAAGCTTTACCGCTTTGGGTGATCCCGGCATCGTCAACACAACTGTCTGTGACATCAATCCGCCTACTGTACGAGACAAAATCGTAGCGGATCCGATTTCTGCATAACTTAATGAACGAAATAATTCGCCATACCCCGGAATGATTTTGTTCAACAAACCTCTGACGGTCTCAAACGTCTGATCGCGACGCGCTATGCCGGTCCCGCCCGTTAATAAAACGGCTTGAATATTCGCGTCTGATTCGCACTGCCGCAACAATGCAATCAGCGGCTCTGGATTGTCCGAAATAATCTCGCGCCGCAATATTTCGTGGCCGGCGGCGGTTAATCGCTCGACCACCAAAGCGCCACCCGTGTCTGTCTCCACAGTCCGTGTATCACTTACTGTAATCACACAACAACCACACCGCTGTCCTCCTTGAGCGCGGTGATCTGCAACCGAATCAACCATTACATGTTCCTCCAAAAAACAATTTCGCAATCACTGCAGATCTCCCGAAAAGCATCAATTGATGGATTGAGGAGGCAACATAATCCGATCCTCAAGGTTCGGTCGAAACATAATCAATATAATCAGCGGTAGTGACCAACCGAGATACAGCCCACCGCCTCCACCATTCCAAAATCGTGTCGCTAACAGCAAGGCGGCAGTACAGCTGATCAACGTTGCTAAGTTTTTCTTCGCTGGCCAAATCGCAAACATGATGCTCATCATAAAAAAGAAAGCAATGAAGGTAATGCGATACGAAGGCACCCAATGTAATTGCCACATCCCCTTCAGCACATCTCTGTCCATTTCTGGCATCAAGAACCCATGCATTCTTTTAATCTGTAAAATTAAATCGCCTGTTTCTGGCCGTTGCGTTAAAACTAGTCCAGCGATCAATATGCCCCATCCAACTACCACTCCAACCAACATCTTGGGCAAACCGCGCTGCCAATAAAACCCGATCCACAAGGGCAGCAAGAACAATGGATAATAGATGCAAAAGGCAAGTGACAAAAACAGACCTGCTAAAAACGGCTTGCGATAACACAACAGCGCCCAAACCAATAATGCACCGGGCAACACGTGATGAACATGCCCACCCATTTCGCCAGTATACGGAACCAACAGATAAAACACGGCAGCACCGAGACCCATATTCACATTCTGAAAATGCACGGATCCAAATAAAATCAATCCGCCGACGATTGCGAGGTGTGCCAACAAAACAATAATCAACGCCAATCGCTGTGTCATTTCAAACCGATATACACCCGGATCTTTGCCGCCCCGATGAACCAGCTCGAACGGCGATTCCCAAAAAGCAACTGCCACCGGCGGGATATCTTCAAGAATGCGATAGCCCGGCATATGGTTGGGATATTGCTCGATTTCAAGCTCCCGGTCATTCTCTAAATAACCGACGGTAACATTGCTGACTAATAAAATAGACAGTGCGACCAGCAAGAAAGTTAGTCCACCGGCGGATAAATTTGGCTCCAGCAGAGGGCGTCTCACTAATGTGCAGTCATATAACATCCTGACAACCAGCACGCCGCCAACGATCCACAACACGATATATCCTAGGCGCTCAATATCCTGAAAGCCATTGATCAACCCATGCGAAACTAACAGGAATCCCGGAGTGAAAAGCGAAATTAGAAAGACATCTAAATTACGAATGCTAAACAATCGCCCAAATTTGAAGAATAGGGTAACGGTGAGAAACAACGTTAGATATAACCATGTTGTGGATTCAACATGCGTATAGCTAAAGAAAATATCGTTTAGTTGTTCGTTCTCAAACATTCTTGTTCCTGTCAATCGTTGCAATGCATTGGTTCGCCTACAGACTGAACCACGCTAATCACGGCACGGTTGGGCATCCTTACAACAAACGGTCTCGTGCCTGTTGAGCCCATGGGCTGTCTGGCGATAAAACCAAAAACGCTCGCCAATGATCAATCGCTTTATCACGCTGACCCAGTTCATCAAGGGTCCGAGCCAAATGATAATGAACATCCGGATAATCTGGATGATATTTTAGAGCACCATATAAAGCGGCAATCGCTAGCTCCAACTCACCTGTGTCAATCAACACGCACCCTAGGTTAGCGCGAGCTTCCACATAGTTTTCGTCTATCTCAATCGCCATATAATATCGTTCACGAGCAGCTGCATAATCATTGCGGCGATAAAGTAATTCCGCTAGTTGAAAATTCACTTCGGCGCGAGGTCCAAATGCTGTTAAAAATGTGCGGTATACATCTATCGCTAGTTCAAGTTCCCCCGCTTCCTCATAGTCACTCGCCTGCATCAACATCGACTCTGGATTGTCGGGATGAATCGCTCGATCAAGCGCACCGCCAAATGACAGAATACGGGGACCACCGTCTCCAACCTGGTCACCATCGAGTGCCGCCAAAACATCTTGCTCACTAATCTCAATAATATCCTTAGCTGAAATATGAGGCGGCTCCAGTTGCAATTCAGCCGTCGGGTGGACTTCCCGGATCACATGGTCAGGCTCCTCCAACGCGTCAAAATCCAATCGCATTTGACCATTGGGCTCGACCAAACCCTCGCCTTGCCGCAACAAAATTTCTTGCCCTTGTACAATCACCGACAATTGAGCTAATGGGCGTTCAACATCTGGGACGTATTTGGCTAAATCCGCCAAACGTTTTTCGATTTGAGCGGGCGTGGCTCCGGCAGATAACATCTCAGCGAGGTGACGAGCCGTGGCAACTTCTTGGAAGTCAAAGTATGGCAAACGGTGCACTTCCCTAGTGGGTATAATTAACCCACGTCGGTGCCAGCGACGAATCACAGCCACCGAAACCTCCAGCATCTCCGCAAGCATGGCTGGCGTGTACAACCGGCGAATATTTTGATCGGGATCTAGCATCCCCAACCGTTCCCAAAATTGAGTCTCGGTGATGATCTCCGCTTGCCCCGCTGAAACAGCCGTTAAAACCGCTCGCGGTAATAATTTCTCTGGATTTGTCGGAGGCCACTGCTCCGCCCCGAGTACGATAACATCAACATTGGCCTCTTCCACGTCATCAGAATTCATCATAAACCCGCCCGCTCGGCTCACGAAACGATGGGCCTCGCGAAGATTTACGCCTCCCAGTTTTCCAACAAACGCAACACGCTTGCCTTGCAATGGCTGGTTATTTGATGATTCTGACATTCAATTTGCTTTCGCAAACACTAAGGATCTAATTTAACTTCCAGGAGCCACAGTCACCCTCCTAGTGAACGACTCGATTTACCACTGGGCTGAACTGACATGCCGTCGACACATCCGCTGCGGTCAACGCCAGCCAGCGTCAGCTATTTTATTTTGTTCTGATTTTTACTACCGCATCTTTTGCGAGCAATTTCGTTTGGCTTACCACATTTTCATTTGAATCAAGGTTTCGTATGGCATCTACCAAATCAGCTAACTCAGCGGCTTGATGAAACTCGGACAATGAAACTACCGCTCGAATTGCATTGGTGATGACAACACTTCTTTTAAACGCATGGCTTCCTTCCGGTTCGCCACTTGTAATGGCCGTGTTTTCCGGATCTAACATCTCCAATAACACCGCTGTTGATTCCAATTTACCATATCGTGCCAATCCCATCGCTGCATTAAATCGCGCATTGGGATAGGCGTCGTCAAGCATGGACACTAAACGGTGTAATGCTTTGTCGCCGCCAGCGACGCCTAAAGCAAATCCTGCGGCAGATCGTAGTTGATTTACTCGCAGCGCATGATCTGGATTCTCCGCTTGTTCGTTGGAGACAGCGAGCAATGTTTCGACGATCCGTTCGTAATTCTCTGCTAGTACGGATTCATCAAGATTGCTCATCAGAACGGCAACCGCTTCCACTGCCGTTAAAGCAATCACTAAGTCATTGCCATTGTCGGTTTGCTCGGCAGCGTTCAACAAAGCGGATAAGCCCGCGTCGATTTCAAATTCACCCAAACATTTACAGACAAATATTCTTAATTTTACTTGATTGGCATCTGTGGTCTCTGCGGTCAGTTTGATTTCCAAGACAGCGATCAGCTCCTGGGCCAACTCTTCATCATTTTTCAATTCGCTTGCCGGCGCACGTAACAAACTCGACAGCGTGTAGGCTTTTTGCCAACTTGCATTATTCATCTTCTGTAACCCCCGCACTAATTCGGTGGGAGTTTCACCTCGCGAGATGAAATTGAATAACAACCAAACGCAAATAATCACCGAAACGATCATCATCGGGATCAGAAATAACTGCAGGATAAATCCCGCATTAGGTGGGCGGATTTCCGGCAACGCAGTATCTGCTTCCGACAAGGTCGTGGAACTCTCGTCCACCTCAGCCTGTCGTTGATTTTCCGTTTGCTCGCTCAAGATTTTCCAACTCCTTATATTCCGTAGTTTGGGTACATAAACCCATAAGATTTTAGTGTAGATTGGTCACTAGTAGCGTCAAGTCAAAACAAGATTCTATCTTCGTTTCTAGCTAAAAAACGCTCGTTTGTGTACATAACCCCTTTCACCGGAACGTTGAGTTTACCCGCCATCGTTGCTTATGCAATTGTTCGATACCACTTTAAATTCGCCCGTTGAAAACGTCGCTCTCGATGAAACGCTGCTAATGTGCGCCGAACAGCATAACGGCGCCCTAGATTGCCTGCGGGTATGGGAACCAAAACAATATGCGGTTGTGATGGGCCGTAGTGGAAAAATTGAAGAAGAAATAAATCTGCCCGCATGCCAACAGGATGGCGTTGCGGTCTTAAGACGAGCGAGCGGAGGAGGAACTGTTTTGACGGGTCCTGGCTGCCTGATGTATGCACTCGTATTAAACCTCGATCAACACCCCCAATTCCATGATAATCAAAATTGTCACGACACTATTCTAAGTGAATTGATCGGTATCCTCGCACCGTTGGATGTCCATTGTCAAATTCAAGGGTTCAGTGACCTCGTCTATCAAAACCGCAAGGTTTCTGGCAACAGTCTCAGGCGTACTCGCAGCCATGTTCTCTACCACGGCACACTGTTGTGTCAATTTGACCTAGAAAAGATATCTAGGTATCTCACTATTCCCCCTCGAAAACCCGATTATCGCAATAACCGACCACATCTAGATTTCGTCGCTAATATCGACTACAGCGTAGAACAACTCAAACAAGCTCTGATTCAACATTGGGCACCGAGTGCCAAGAATGGTGACGTCCCCCAACAACAACTCAACAAATTACTCGATTCCAAATACCAAGATCCACATTGGTATACGCCATAGCGCAATGGTGGTCTGAGGTTACTTCGCCACAGACACAAAGGCGTAGGCGGATGGTTAACCAGCAACGCGCGTGCTATTAAACCAAGCCAAATTTTTTGCGAAAAAACCATTCTAGTGAGAATAGGCTTGAGATGATTGTGAGGATCAGCCAAGTGCTACCTGGTGACCTGCCGAATTGCCACGTCACTTGAACCTCAACTTCGAGTTGCTTGGCATTATCAATAATATCTCGGACGTGCTCTGCTAATCTTTCTGGTGCAACCACTTTACCACCGTCACTAGCGGTCATTGCAGCCAAGCGTTTAAGTTGAGTGATATCCGCAATTGGATTACTTTTTTCCGGCTGCACATCGATGACTTGAAACGCTGCTTGGGCAGTTCCCAACACTTCATCGTCGACAAATGCGGTGGCTGAGAGTTTGTAGTCACCGGGCTGCTCGAGGTTGCTCAACATCCCCAACCATTGTTGATTTTGGCGACGGACTTGCACCACATCCGCCTCGTCGCCACTGCGAACTAACTTGACTTCCCAACGCAAATCGTCTGCCGCGACAACTCGGCTGCCCAGAGAATCTACACCAAGTTCAAAAGAGAGTTCAACCCCCGGCGTTATCCTTCTCTGGTCCATCCGCAACCAAATATCTTGCTGTTGCAGATCCTCTCGACGGGCCATCCACAATACACTATTTCGCCAGAAACGGCGGAGCTCCACCGCATGCCCCATCCGTGCCCAACGCCAGGTGGAATCTCCAGCAAATGCCAGTACTCGTCCCAGTCCATACTGTCCCGAGACCAATAGTGGTTCTTTTTTGCCCGTCTCGAGCAACACTTTACCAAACGACTTCACTTCCTGAAAACGATTAGCTCCCAATAAGACGGGCAGGTCGTTCCAAGCGGTCGTCGCGGACGAGATGCTCGTAACAGGGTGACTACCGGTCGGTTGCATCGTAAGTTCACGATCGAGGTGAAACATCTTTCTAATCGGATTTTCGACACCAACCTCCTGCTTCTCAAATATTTCCATTTTAATTGGCAAGGCTGCATCCACAGGAGTTTGGCGATAGCCGCCGGGGCCAAAACTATAGTACCCACCAACCATCATCAATCCTTTGCCCTGTTCTACCGCATCAGCAATCGCTTGCAGATTCGCTGGCCCAAATGCTCGAGAATGGACATCTTCAATAATAATCAGATCAAAGTCACCATCTAAAACTGTGTTAGTACGAGGGTCTGGCCAACGGGAATTTTTACCATGACGAATGTAGCTTTCTAATAACTCGATGTCTGGTGAAGACCCCACTGAACGACGCAGCTCTAACTGTTCACCGAGCCGGTTGCCGTAAAAATAAAGAACTCGCAATCCTCCCTCAAGGACAGTCAAAAATGCCGTTTGAGTATTGTTCTGCAGAAGCAATTCTCCGTCTACAGCTTCGATCTTCACAGCCATTTGATATTGGCCCGGTGCCTTGGCAGTCCATTGAAAACGGACAGGGACCACTACATCAGCGTTGTCAGCCACAATTTCAATCGTCTCTTGGACCACCATGCTCTCATCTGCGGATTTCAATAATAATTGCACTCGCAACGGCCGATTCGCAACCCCTTTTAGTCTTGCCAAGCAATCGATGCTAACATCATTTCCCGAAAACACCCGATATTGCTGCGGCAACTGCTCAATGGACACATCACGAGCTTGTAACGTATCACCCTCACGGCCAAAGGGTACGGTAATCAGAGCAATTCCCATATTTCGTAAGACACTGATCGCTTCACGCATATCTATCTGAGGCCGATAGCTCGTCTGTGTCCCATCGCCCATCAACACAACTGCGTGAATTTGGCGCCCTGGTTCGGTCATCACCGCTTCATATAATGACGTCCCAAGATCAGTCTGCATCCCCAAGGGTTCAGCAGAAAAAGACACCCCCGAACCAAATCGATTCTCGGTGATCGTGTCCGAATAACCAAATAGCCGCGCCGACACATCATCCGCGCGAGCATCAAGAACACGATGGACCGAATCCCAGGTTGTCCGTTGATGTTCCCACCGCGAGATTTCTGGTTTCATTGAAGGATGGGTCATACTTTGTGTCTCGTCAACAAGGAACATGACCAGTGCTTTTTTGGTCTGCAATTCCGAAATCGTCTTACTCGGACGCAACATAGCCAAGGCAAGAATCAGCACAATCAAACACCGCAGTATCAATAACCCTCGTGCTCGCGAAACGGACAAGCTATTTCGAGGCCGCACCAAGAGGAACGTGCACAACAGCAGAACTACCGTCGTAAACACGACTGCATAGCTGTCAAAAACTGGGTCTAATGACCACTGTTGCATGTTCGTTGACCCCTTTAGATTTCCGGTTGCATTGCGATTGGTGATACTGCTTGCTGCTGACCATAGAATCGATTGGACATTAAATGTTCCAAGAAAAACACAATCGCGAACAATACCAGCAACAACGGATAGAACTCCTGCCCGACCCGTCGCTGCCTGACCCCAAATTCAATTTCATGTCGACTGCGGGCAACGTGAAAATCAATACCGTTTAAGCGACGTTCAAGCGCAGCCGATGTCAAACGTTGCAAGTCACTGTATTGCTCCGGTACATTGACCGAGAAACCTCGAACAATTGGGCCATCTTGAATTCCCTTGAGGCGATAGGCACCCGGGCGTTGCGTAAACGGAATCTGAATTGTCTCGGCTAAGACCCTCGTGTCCTGTACGTCTGCATCAGGCGTAAACAATTGATAGCGGTCCGGATAAGTCGTCGACGCATTGCTGATCTGGACAGTTTCACCTGCAAGATAATTAAAACGTGATTCGCCAGTGCTCACTAGAGTCTCAGTAATCCCATTGATGAGTAAGAAATAGGGCCAATTATCATCACCACTAACTAACTCGTTCCACGACGTTCGCTGGGAAATCTGAGCCGGCTCAGAAATTGGCGTTAGCAATGTCAGAACGGTTCCCTTCCCGTGATTGCACTGAACCAATGCGGGGTGACGCGCGTGGCTAAACTGCATCACGGTTTGCGTTTGGTCGTCGAGGTTTTCTAGATGCCAGTACCGCATTATTGGAAACTGGGCCCAAGGAACAGAACCGAGCATGGTTTGAAAGGATCGCAACGATCGATGTTGAGCATCTCGGATTTCCAAAAAGTTACCGGCATCTGCCCGCCATTGTCGAGTCAACGTCCCACCAATCAAATCAGCACTCAAGCTACCTGCGGACAACTCCATGTTATGACCTAAGAACAAACCCACAGACCCACCGTTGGCGATATACAGCAACAACTGTTGCTGCAAATCTTTAGATAATGGCGGTGGATCAATAAACACAACAGCGGTGTACGCTGATAATTTTTCACCTATTAAATTGCGATCACGGACAACTTTTATTCGATAGGGTGAATGGCCCATCTGCCTTTCCGAGGCTGGAGCAATCGCTTCGGTAAAGAACCGCGTCGGAACATCCGGAGGAGCAACGACGAGAATATGCCACGCAGGACGAACTGAAACCGTAAAATATCGGACATCATCAATAGCCAAGCCATCAACGCCCGTTAAAGTCAACGATCCATGATGTTCGCCAGGTGCCAAGCCTGAAAGGGAAAATGATAACACTTGAGCGGTTGGAACGTCTGATGCCGTAAACGCAACTACTTGTTCAGCCAACTTAGTGGTCGTTGGTGTTTGCAATTCACCATCGGTAATAACCGGCAACGTCGGATCAGGGTTTTCTATTTTGAGTGTAACCGTTCGCTGTGTGGCACGCCCGATCGACTGCACATTGACGGTGAGGTCAATGCTACCGTGCTGAGTTAACACAGCACCGCTCAATTTGGGAATTCCCAAGGCAACATTATCTGGATTCTCCAGCCCGACATCAACTAAAAACAACTCGACGTCGGCTGCTCGTAATGCCACCGACAATGATTCGGGAATAGTTTCCCAAGCGGATTGTGCAAGATCGGTGAACAAATAAATCTCATGACGTGTTAACTCACTCGTCGAAATCAATTCCAGTGCACTGCGAATTGCTGTTTGCAACGATTCCGGCGTATACGTAATTTGTAACTGTTCAATTGCATGCACCGCAGAATTGATGTCCTGGCTGAAAACATGTGGCTGCGCAGCCAAATCAACCACCGCAATCTGACTGTCATTGGGTAACTGTCGCACCAGCCAATCGCCAATAAATTGTCCCGCAGCCAACCGCGTCTGGTCATTTTGCTGATAACCCATGCGGGGTGAATTATCAAATACCAGTACCGCAGCGACTGCCGCATCCTCATCACCAACGAGCACACTCTCATCGCTTGTCAGTGTGCTGTAAACAAACAATCCATCAAATCCAGTTAATAGCAACAACACGATGGTGATCATCATCACCACCGAGCGGCTCACCTGCCCTGCAATAGCGGTTATCAACACGACAGCAACCAACAAGATCAGTAGACTCAGCGCAGCGATGATTACCCAATTGCCAGCAAGCAAACGATCAGCCGATGGACCCGCTAAGGCTAAAACCAGAATCGCTAACAATAAACTTCGCAGTAGCAGCAACAACCATTGTTTGAATCGTAGCGTCCGCTTATTGGTAACCTGTTTTTTGCGAACGAATCGCAAGGCGGGAAACAGCTCTGCTGTCGGCTTGCGACGCATTGCCAGATGGATCAAAAACGGAACCGCTATCAGCAATCCCCCGATCATCATCGATGCATTCAAAAAAGCCACAACTTCAAATCCCTTGTTTCGACGTAGGCACCTGACAAGGACGCCACCGTCTGTGAATCTCTGTGATTACTATCTATGTGCTATCTGTACTAGGTGTCGGCGGTTTGTGTGCTAACCACGCGCCCGGCGACTCAACAAATACTCTGTTAACGCTTTGTCGAATTGCATGCTCGTATCCAATTCGACATAATCTACTCCAATCAACTGGCACTCCCTGCGATAAGTCTCTCGAAACTCCGTGACTTCCTGTATGTAATCCTTTTGAAATCCAGCGGCGTCGACAACCACCGATTGCTCTGACTCGGGATCCAGTAATTCAACCATACCGGCAAATGGAAAAGTAACTTCCGCTTCATCAAGTACATGAAACAGAATAATATCGTGACGCCCGTGGCGCAATCGCCTCAATGATTCGAGAACAGGTTCTGGATCCACTAGCAGATCCGAAAAAACCATGACTAAGCTACGATGTTTGAGTCGAGACGCAAGTTGATTGAGACTATGGCTGATATCGGTTTTTCCCGCGGGCTTTAAAGTCGAAAGCCGCGACAGGATAGTTGAGAGTTGCGAGCGGCGGGAACGAGGCGGTAAAAAATCTCGTATCTCTTCATCAAATGTCACCAACCCAACTGGATCTTGTTGGTGAATCATTAAGTAACCCAGCGCCGCAGCTAAACAGATTGAATAATCAAATTTGTTCAATTCTTGTCGATACGTGTAAGCCATTGACTGGCTCAAATCCATAGCTAGATAACCCGTGATATTTGTTTCCGCTTCGAATTTTTTTACATAGTATTTGTCCGTCTTGGCATAAACAAGCCAATCAATATCCTGTGGATCATCACCATAGGAATAACGACGATGCTCGCTGAACTCAACCGAGAATCCTTGAAAGGGACTAGCATGTAACCCTTGTAGAAACCCCTTAACGACAAACCTAGCGCGCATATCGAGCCGCTTGATCTGATTGATCACCTCTGGCTTCAAATAAGACTCGACAGCTGTCATTCTAAGTTCCTCGGCATAATTCTCTTCACAGCAAGTACGGCTACTATTGCATTTCCCCGACTGAGATCGCTTTTGGCGTAACACCGTCAATCTCAACAGCTATTCATATTTTTCAGCAGTCGGCAAGGGAATTTCTTCCAGTAATCGCAATACGATATCGTCCGTCGTCATCCCCTCGGCTTGCGCCTGAAAGTTTGCACTAAGACGATGCCGCAATACGGGAATCGCTATCCGTTTAACATCATCTATAGCAATACTAAAACGACCGTCCATGGCAGCAATCGCTTTGCCACCCTGAATCAAGAACTGGCCCGCTCGGGGACCAGCTCCCCAGTCGATCAACTCTTTAATAAAGTCTGGAGAATCTTCATTCGTGGGACGAGTCGCTCTTACGAGCTTGGCAACATAACGCACAATCTGTTCGCTAACGGCGACGCGATTTACTAGTTTTTGCAGGTTGATAATTGCCCGAGCCGATAAGACTTTGTTGACCACTGGTTTTTCATTTCGAGTAGTTGCCGTCAAGATTTCCTCTTCTTCGGACAAGCTCGGATACCCGACCTTGATATTAAACATGAAACGATCCAACTGCGCTTCAGGCAACGGATAAGTACCTTCCTGTTCAATTGGATTTTGAGTTGCAATCGTAAAAAATGGTGAAGGTAAATCGTACGTTGCTCCACCAACGGTAATTTGCCGCTCTTGCATCGCTTGTAATAATGCCGACTGTGTCTTAGGTGGAGTACGGTTAATTTCATCCGCTAAAAGAATATTACTGAAAATCGGCCCCTCGACAAACCGAAAACTACGCTTCCCACGATCGTCCTCCTCTAACACGTTGGTTCCCGTGATATCGCTAGGCATCAGATCAGGCGTAAACTGAATTCGGTTAAAGGAAGCATCTAGGATCTTTGCCAACGTACTAACCATCATCGTTTTGGCTAGACCCGGTACACCTTCAAGTAAACAGTGGCCACCGGTAAACACAGCTGCAAATAACTGCTCGATGACCTCGTCCTGACCAATAATGACCTTTTGCAGCTCTTGCTTCATGACGAGACGATGATGGGAAAACTCCTTGAGAATTTCTCCCAGACTTTTCTGTGGACTCGACAAAATCAATTCCTACTCTCTGTGCAAACAACACAATTCAAACATAATTTACAAACGATATACGCGCGGCCAAAAACCATTTTCGTGAATCTCGCCGACAATGAATTTCAGCGGCATTACTTTTTGCGAGTATATCTTTTAATACCAGCGATTTTTTGTCTATAACAGTTTCGGTTAAGCGGCGACCTTGAAGACCCACTCGTCGGCACATACTCCCAGCCAAACAAAATTCGCTTAACACCGTCCTTCATTCTATCATTGCACGTTTGCTTACCATGCAGTCAATCTATGCATTCAAGGGCATTCATCGGCATTCATTAAAAATGTGGTAACATCGCGTCTCGATTAACATTGCCATGTTTACCAATCATCCCTAAATTAATACGCAATCTCAGAAGTTATATAATCGTCGGTTATTTCAGGACCACCAATTGCTACACTTAATTGTATCGGTAAAAATGACCCTTTCAGTCGATTCAACAATAAATTCCCCCGCCGCACACCGACCCCGCTGCGCTGCACACGGGGACACTTACTCTACATGAAACCGATGAGCCGAAAAGCCTCAAAACTCGTAGTGTTATTAATGCTGCAATGCCTGTTCACTGTGGTACTTCCGTCCACAAGTCACGCTGAAATAACAGCTGCGCAAGTCAACGCCTCAATCGACCGCGGTGTGAAGTTTCTTCGCGCGCAACAACGCACCGATGGTTCGTTTCCTCAATTCACAGCACCTACCGGAGTTACCTTATTTCCGGATGGAGTGAGCAGTTTAGCAACTTTGGCACTATTGAATTGTGGCCTTGATCATCAGGACCCGACTATTACCAAAGCGTTGTCCTATTTACGCAGCACAAAGATGTCTCAACATACCTACGTCGTATCACTGCAGTTAATGGTATTTTGCCAAGCGGAACCACAACGCGATCAATTGTTAATCCGCCGCAACGCCCAGTGGCTAATCAACGCTCAAGAACCGACAAGCGGCGGTTGGGGCTATGGGTCGAAACTACCCTCCACCGATCCCTCTAACAGCCAATTTGCGTTGCTTGCTCTGCATGAAGCCGAACGACAAGGAATCGGAGTCCCACCTCAAACGTGGCAGGCCGCAAATGCATATTGGTCGTCGCGGCAAATTGGTACCGGCGGCTGGAGCTATGACAGCTCCTTCGGCCCTACCCCATCAGTCAGTATGACCTGCGCCGGTATTGCGTCGATGGTTATCACTCAAGGCAAGCAAGTTAATATTGAACAACGGATTGTTGATGGGAAAGTCCAATGTTGTGGCAGCAACATCGTCGATGATCAAATTGAAAAAGGACTCAACTGGTTGGCTCGTCGCATTCGAGTTGGTTCTAACGCTTTCAGCAAAGACACTGCATATTTCTATTACATGTACTGTATCGAACGCGTCGGACGGCTTACTGGTAAGCGTTACATCGGCACGACTGACTGGTACCGTTTGGGCTGCGAGTACATCGTCAACCTCCAAGATAATTTGCGCGGGTCGTGGACAGGATCATTGGCCCACGGCGAGCACCAACCAGCAGTTGCAACTTCATTTGCCTTACTTTATTTATCCAAGGGTCGCCGCCCCGTTGTCATTGCCAAACTCAAATATGGAAAAACAAACGATGGTTCCTGGAATCAACACGCCCATGATATGCAAAACATTGTGCTGCATACTGAGCGACGGTGGGACATGTATTTAACTTGGCAGAGCATTGATATCAATCTAGCGTCCACTACCGACCTATTGGAAACACCGGTGTTGTTTATTAGCGGCAAGGGTTCGCTTGACTTGACCGCTGGGCAAAAAAAAGGGCTCGTTGAATATGTAAACCAAGGTGGGTTTTTGTTTGTAGAAAACAGCTGTCAGCACCCGCAGTTTGACAGTCAATTCCAACAGCTAATGAAAGAACTATTCCCCCAAAGCCCGCTAGCACCGCTTCCTCCGAATCATGCCATTTGGTTTGCGGATGCACGCATTGACCCCAGCATGATTGGCAAGATACAGGGGGTTCAAACCTGTTGCCGAACCAGTATTGTTTACAGTAGCGTCCCGTTGGGTTGCTATTGGGAATTGTACAACCCTCGTGGTGACGATCGGATTGCCAAGAATATCGCGGCTGAAATTAATCAACGACTCGCACTTGGAACAAATATTTTGAGCTACGCAACAGGTCGTGAATTACGTGACAAGCTTGATCGACCACTCGTTTCAACAGCCACGCCCGCGACAACATCCGTACTGCGAAAAACACTTACGATCCCCGAAATCTCGCATAATGGAGGTAACGACGATGCCCCACGTGCACTCAATAACCTCTTGCAAGTGCTCAGTACCCAACTCGATATCCGCGTAACAACTGGCCGGCGAGTATTAGCGCTAACCGATTCGCTGCAGCAATACCCGTTAGTGTTTATCCATGGTCGCCAAGGATTCAAGTTCAGCGCTCAGGAAAGGCAAGCGTTGCGGACATTTGTGGAAAACGGCGGGGTGCTATTCGGAGATGCGATTTGCGCCAGTCGCACTTTTGCGGAATCGTTTCGTCGAGAAATGAGTCTGATCTTTCCGAACGATGTGCTGCGACGATTACCACCAGGCCACGCGATGTTTACTGACGAATACGATGGATTTGATCTTACAACGATTACCCTACGAACACCCAGCACACGATCCGAATCACAAATGGCTGAAATACTCGAAACCCGTGGTTCACCCCATGTTGAAGCGATTCACATTAACGGCAGATTGGCAGTCGCCTTTTCGCCTTATGACTTAAGTTGTGCACTCGAAAATCAAATCTCGATCGAATGCAAGGGCTATTCCCGTCAGGATGCTGCTCGTCTCGGTTCCAATATTATTCTCTTTAGCCTGCAGCAATAACCGCTAGCCAAAAGTCTAAATGAAAACGCTCGTTAAACAACATAAATGGCTATTACTCGTGTTGCTCACGGCATTGCTCGTGAGAATCGCCGTTGTTGGATTTCAATTTGAGTCGTTATCCGCAACAGACCCGGATAGTTACCGAGCGATTGCGGTGAACCTAGTTGAAGACGGCACCTATAGTCTCGGAGCCGATCCGACAGCTTTTCGTCCGCCAGTCTATCCACTCATACTGTCGCTGGGCATATACCTTGGAATACCCCACGGCATTTGGGTTGGTGGAATCCACATCTTATTTGGCGTCCTCACAGTTCTTCTCACCTACCGCGTGGCACTGACGATTAGCAGCGAGCCCGTTGCACTACTGGCAGCCGCGTTAGTCTGCATCGATCCGATCCTGTTGCATCAATCCATCCTAACCATGACCGAAACGACGGCCACTGTTCTCGGAATTTTGGCAATTTGGCTTTTAGTGCGCATGGTTAACAACACCAACAAGTTAAGTATCGTATTAACAGGAGTAACTCTGGGGGTTGCCGGACTATGCCGCCCGACGTTTTTCGTTTTCGCAGCGTTGGCGCTGCTGGTCTTAATGTTTTCAAAAACAGTGCCTTGGAAAGAACAACTACGCACTAATCTCCTCGTTGGCTGTTGTCTGCTGGTAACGATCGCTCCTTGGGTCATTCGTAATCAAATCAGTCTGGGCAGACCAGTCCTAGCAACGACTCATGGAGGTTACACACTTTTGCTAGGCAACAATCCGCTTTTCTATGAATATCTAGACCAGCCCCTGAGTACCTATGGTGCTCAGCATTTTGATCGTGGCGTGCGACGGTTCAATATCTCGGAGAACCCCAGTTATGATTTTTGGGGACCGCGGGCGATTGGACAACCCAAGGTCATTTCACGCAATGAAATCGAACGAGATCGATTTGCTTATGAAGTTGCTAAATATCATATTTCCCAGCAGCCGAAATTGTTTGCGCGGTCCATCCTGCGTCGTGTCGGTAAGTTGTGGAGCCCGCTACCAAACGTAGGCTCGAGCAATGAATCCACCTCGCGATTCATCCTGCGCTTGGCTGTTGGGGGTTGGTATTTAACATTGTTTGCCGTTGTTTTTTGGTTTTCAGTGCGGCAGAGTAACAAATGGCTCGCTACTCCCATGCTACTGGGAATCGTCATGATCCTAGCCTTTACTCTCGTACACGCCGTCTATTGGTCTGATATGCGTATGCGGGCACCACTAATGCCCACACTCTACCTCGCCGCCGCACTGGCTCTAATACCCACCCCAACCACAAAATCTCCTGCGGTTGACCATACTTAAACGAATCGTAGCCAGTAGATTCAATGCGGTCCTATTCACGGATACCGAGGCTCAGTCTCTCTGTGGGTATTAGCATTGTTTCAACTCCTTTAAATTCGTATACTTTTGCGACCTATACACCTATGTTTTGCCTAATATCGCTCGTTTTTCCATACAAACCGCTCAAATCTCACCGCGCAACAATTTGACCGCCATCGTCCACAACCTTCGTTATCAAAATGCTATTTGGGCACGTTATTTTGCGCTGTTTGCGGTGTACATTTCACTCCTCGGATTGCTGTCAACAACCGTTTGTTCAGCGGAAATTCAATTCCCCGCTAATCCAAACAACGATCCCATCACAATCACGGGTGACGTCGGGTTTACTTGGACAAAAGGGGCCTATGAGGTCTGGCAGTTAACCCAGTGCCAATTGCGACAAGGATCATTTTCTGCCCAAGGGCAGTCCGCCATACTGTGGATCGACCGCACTGGCCGAACAGCGGGGATAGCGAACAATCTCATTGTCTATCTTGAAGGTGATAACACGCGGATTGAGCAACAACGCAGCGCTGGACTACACCAAATCCAGCACAATCGCTCAACACCCACCAATCGCATCTTGACCGACAACCAATGGTTAGGCCGTCTATCAAGCTCGGCCGCAATCACGGTCACCACGGAACAAACCTTAGCCGCACCGCGCACACCAACAAATGTCTACAACCGTGCAATGGCCCGCTGGAAAGCAAGTCAAGCGCAAACAGCGGTACAGTTTGCCAGTTATCAAGATACGAATTCGGAATTAAATCGAACAACGACCGCTGCTGACAATAGTGTTGGTATTGGCAAGCATCGTTTGCGTTTACAGGGACGCAGCAATGTTAATTGGAGTCTGCACGTTGAACAAAACACGACCGGCGGTGGTTCACTCGCAATCGCAAAATCGGGGGTTCGTGTTACCATCGACGGAATTCAAGGCGGCGACAGTAATTCCTCAATCGTCACGATCGAAACGGACAGCATGGTGCTCTGGGGACCCGCTTTTGATCAACTGCGCGGCGGATCCATTACCGACTCTAACACGCCGATCGAAGTCTACCTCGAGGGCAACATCATTTTCCGCCAAGACGATCGAGTAATCTACGCCGATCGAATGTATTACAACGTCACCCAAGAACAGGGGATGATACTCAATGCGGAAGTCTTAACTCCGGTCAACGAATATAACGGTTTAATACGCATCAAGGCAGATGTACTGCAGCAAGTCAATCGACAAACATTTCGAGCATACGGAACTGCTATAACATCTAGTCGCATGGGCATTCCCAGCTATTGGTTGCAATCCGACAAGATTGAAATTGTCGATCGGCAACAACCCAGTATCGATCCTATAACGGGAAAGCAAAAGCGAAACGTCGTGACAGGCGAACTTGTTTTTGATCATCAAGTCACAGCAACCAGCAAAGACAACTTCTTGTTCTTTGACGGAATCCCTATTTTCTACTGGCCTTCGATGAGCTCGCGAGTAGATGACTCCTCATTCTATTTGGATCGAATCCGAGTCAAAACCGATCGGGTTTACGGGCAACAATTACTCATTGATTGGAACGCCTTTCACATTTTCAATGTTGAAGAAGTTCCCGAGAACACGACTTGGTCGCTATCCACAGACTTGCTCAGTGAGCGCGGTGTTGCTTTTGGGACTTTGTATGAATACCAACGCGATGACATGTTCGGTCTGCCGGGGCTAAGTCGCGGCCAACTCGATGCTTGGGGACTACAGGACCACGGCACCGACAACCTCGGCCGAGATCGCCGCAACGTTACTCCCGAACGTGATTTTCGCGGGCGGATATTCTGGCAACACCGACAATTATTGCGCGATGGTATTCAATTGAGTGCCGAAGTGGGGCTAATCAGTGACCGAAATTT
>DTSG01000509.1 GCA_012965455.1 Planctomycetaceae bacterium
TGATGCTGCCGGCGTGCGCAGCGTGATGGATAGTGTACGCGACATCCGCTTCTCCCGCTAGTAATTTAAAGAAACATTAACTAGTTCTGATATTGTTCATTCTATATATCTAATCTTATAGAAGACAAACGAAAGATACAAGCAAAGAGAGAAGTGTTGGGAAACCAAATTGCAAAAACTATTTCACGCGCTGCATATATCGCTGAAATTCACGTTGCAACTCTCGTGTAGTCCCCCCAAACGCCTCATTAAAATCACGCAATCGGAGCTCAGGACTATCAGCACTCAACGACTGCTTCGCCCCTTGGGTCTCTAAATAATCCACGAACTCTTGGCGACGAGTCCTAATAAGAAAATAGGTAAGGGCCCATGACTGGGCATAGGCCATTCGAATCGTTGCCGAGTCACGAAAGGCACGATCATCAGAGACCAACTCCACGAGCTTCATTACTTTCAGTATGCGGCTAGCCGCTCGATATGTTCCTAAATGCAATGGGCTTACGGATCCGATGGGTTGGTATCCTGTTTGTGTTCGAAGATTGGGCGGCTCAAAGAATACCGCGAGACCTTCGCTAAACCACAGCGGATGCGGCGCCAGCCTCGTTTGCAGTCCAGAATTATAACTGAGTTGATGCGTCGCTTCATGGATAACTGTTGCCATCGTGCGTGAAGCCAAGATACCACTCGCCCCCCCGAAAATCCCATTTTGTTGAGCAACGTCAATAGTTAGCAAGTTCACTCGATTTGTCTTCTGGCTGTAGTATCCATGAACACTACTGACTGCATCGCCCAATTCATCCTGAGCGTGCTGTTGATACGTCTCGCGATTGCCGTGCAACACGATGACAAGTTGGCTTGGCGGCTGGGTCAGTGGTAGCCCGCGGTTTTTCCAAAATGCAAAAAACCCTTTGAATAGCCGCTCCAAGGCGGCGGTGCAGCGGTTAGTATGCACTGCTGATGCGGAAGAACAAATCACATAATGCGCTGAACTCTGTACATGAAAATGACTACCAAACTCTCGTTGCAACGTACGACTTAACACATCTTTATCATCGTACTCAAATGGCGCTGAATCGGATGTGTGCTCCAGCACTGACTGTTTGTCAATCGGATGATAATGCGCGTCGGCGGTCATCAACAACAATGTGTCTAATGACGGTGTTGCAACGAGCGTGCCCTGCACGGTGGCTTGGTGACCACCGTGTTGATAAGTCACTCTATCAACGGCGTGCAAGCGACACTGCAATGAGTGCGAAGAAAATGGCAACAACGGTGGGGACAACAAACAGAGCAGGGCAGTCAAAAACAACCAGCCTGCTCGAATTGTGACACAAGTTTTTACCGTCACCGATCTCTCCTCGAGCACCACTTAGAACCTCGTTCAGTCATCCTGAGCATCTGAAGGTGCAGTCGAACTACACGGAGGACGAGGCCCGGTTGAGATCACCTGAGTTTCTGTCATCCGCGACAAATAATGAATCATGCTGGCAGCACCTCGAAATCCAATGACCCGTTCATCGAGCTCCATTTTAGATGAGTAAATTCTTCCCTCATCCAAATCAAACTTAATCGTACCGTGCTGTAATCGCTGCATCAATTGACTCTGGATTTTCGGATCACTCACTGGTGTTAGCACCTGCGTTCTGACAGAAATCGTCGCCAATCCATTCTTAACTTGTTCCAGTTTATACTGTTTTCGTATTTGAATCGCTTGCACTCGTCCACTTTTCAAACGCACACGAACTTTTTCCATACTGTACCACCGCGCGCCAATTTTCACACTACGTTGCGGTAGTTGTGGCAATAACATTCCAATTCCAGGATTAAATTGGCTGATCGCGTCGTCGCGACGAACAATCGTACCGGCTGGAGAAACCGTGATCGTTGCCAATGGCTTACCAATCGCCTCGGCTACTTTGATATAGTTTTCCGGTACAACTTCGTTTCGCTTACTGTCATAACGCACCTCGTCCTTGCCCGTTACCTTTTGCCATAACTCAGCATCTTCCACTACATGGACAAACGTCATGTTTCCCTGATC
>DTSG01000510.1 GCA_012965455.1 Planctomycetaceae bacterium
ATGTCTGATAACTCTGGAATTCCCCAGCCACCCAAAATACCGATTACGAGGCAGCCGACGACATTGACTAACAGAGTTCCATATGGAAACCCATCACCAAACATTCGCACGGTCGCTTCGGACAATAGATATCGAGCGACCGCACCTACGACCGCACCAAGAGAAACGAGCATTATTGATTTGAGCATAATATATAGACTGCGTTCTAGTTGTTTTCTTTTAGTAAAGTCCGCAAACTAACCCCCGTAAAACTCGCTTCACACTGGGCCACCATTTCTGGCGTTCCTGTCGAAATGATTTCACCACCAAGTTGTCCGCCCTCGGGTCCTAAGTCAATTAACCAATCAGCTGATTTTGCAACATCAAGGTTATGTTCAATCACCACGACTGTATTACCGCGATCCACCAAACGCCCCAGTACATCGAGTAATTTCCGAATATCATCAGAATGCAAACCTGTGGTCGGTTCGTCAAGCAGGTACAGAGTTTTCCCAGTATCGACTTTCGCCAAATGAGTTGCTAGCTTCACCCGCTGCGCCTCACCCCCTGATAATGTCGTCGATGGTTGTCCAAGTTTTAGATAACCTAAACCTACATCATTCAAGCAAGTCAAGGTTCGGTGAATGACTTGGAAGTTCTCAAAGAACTCCAACGCCTCACGCACAGACAACGCTAACACATCAGCAATATTCAATCCTTTGTAACGAACTTGCAACGTTGTTCGATTAAACCGGGCACCGTGACAATGATCGCACATCACGAGCATGTCGGGCAAGAAGTTCATTTCGATTTTCTGCACTCCCTGTCCGTCACAATGACTACAGCGACCAACTTTCACATTAAAACTAAATCGATTGGCACGATATCCTCGTTGTCGTGCATCGCGAGTATTTGCAAACACTTTACGAATTTCATCAAACACGCCGGAGTACGTTGCGGCATTGCTACGCGGAGTGCGGCCGATTGGCGACTGCGTAATACGAACGATTTTATCAATTTGCTCAGCACCGTTTAGCGATTTGTGCGGCCCCGGTTTTGGCGCCACTTGCCCCAACTGCCTAGTCACTGCAGGGGCCAGAGTTTCATTAATCAATGAACTTTTTCCGGATCCAGAAACGCCTGTAATGCAAACAAATATGCCCAGCGGGATTTCGACATTCACATCTTTTAAATTATTTGTCGAAACACCTCTCAATTCTAATTGTCTTGTTTTGTAAATGCGGCGTCGTTTCGATGGGATTGGGATACATTGTACCCCAGCTAGGTACTGTCCTGTTAACGAGGATTCTTGTGATTCAACCTCATGGGGAGTACCAATTGCTACGATTTCGCCACCGTGTTCACCGGCTAGAGGTCCCATGTCAATCAGTAAGTCTGCTGCACGCATCATCGCTTCATCATGTTCAACAACAATGACCGAATTACCTAATTGCTGCAAATCACGCAACGCATCGATCAACCGTTGATTATCACGTTGATGCAGTCCGATCGAGGGTTCGTCCAGCACATAACAAACACCGACAAGACCGGAGCCAATGCTGCTGGCCAATCGCACTCGTTGCATTTCACCACCGCTGAGTGTGTCAGCTGACCGATCTAATGTTAAATAATCTAACCCCACTTTTAACAAAAACTCTAACCGCAAGACTAACTCGTCAATAATCGGCTTGGCAATCAACATGTCACGCTCGTTGATTTCCAATTCCGAAAACCATTCCCGTGCCTCGCTGATCGACATTTTCACAAATTGATGAACATTTAGACCATGATACAAAACACTGAGCGCTTCTTGGCGCAACCGCGAACCGTCACACTGCGCGCAAATAACAATATCTCGATAAGATGCCAGTTGTTCAAGTCGCCTTTTGCTCGTGGTGGTCGCATACTCTTTCTCAAGTAAATTCAACATGCCAACAAACTTCTTTTTAGAGCCCAGAAAGAACTGCTGGCGTTCTAGAGCCGACCATTGATCGAGCGGTACATCCCATCCCAATTTTTTAGTATCGAGGAATGCAGTAATTTCTTCATGATACATT
>DTSG01000511.1 GCA_012965455.1 Planctomycetaceae bacterium
AGTGTGCTAGATTATTTTTTTTGCTGCATTCTATTCCAATGCATCTGCGTCCTGACAGTGTCCACGGGAACTATAAAAGCACGTGATTACGTACATGCATAGAATCAATTTGGATAAGTGCAAGGTATAGAGCCCCTGGTGAAAGAAAGTGTGTGTTGTTTGTGTGCCGCGCCGTATTTGTATAGGGCTGGTCGTTATACTAATATATTGTACGTAAATGTAAGCTGCTGCGACTCGTTTCGGACGGTACGATAGCGTATAACAGTGGATTAATAAATTGAAAATGGATACGGGGGGATTCGGTTTGATCCGCAAGAGATATGTATTGTGTTTGCTGGTATTGGCTGTCACGGCGAGTGGTGATATTTGTGATCAACTGCAGGCACAGCGTCGACCTAATATTTTACTAGCGATCTCTGATGATCAATCGTTTGCGCACAACTCTCAAATGGGTGCTGCGGAGATATCGACTCCAGGGTTTGACCGCATTGCAAAGGAAGGCATTTGGTTTGTAAATGCGGTTGCTGCTTCCCCTGGGTGTAGCCCATCGCGTGCTAGTTTGTTGACGGGACGCTATCCCTGGCAAAACCAACAAGCGGGAACACACGCTAGTTCGTTTCCAATGTCACTCAAGACCTATCCCGAATTGCTACAGCACGCCGGATATCATGTCGGATATACAGGTAAACCGTGGGGCCCTGGGAATTGGAAAATTTCTGGGCGGACGCAAAATCCAGCGGGCCCAGCCTTTGATAAGCACAAGGCGAAGCCACCTGGGGATGGAATTAGCAACAAGGATTACGCGAGCAATTTCAAATCATTCTTGAAATCGCGGACAGCAGGTCAGCCGTTTTGTTTTTGGTTTGGCGCTCACGAACCGCATCGAGGGTTTGAGGCTGGGATTGGCACTCGACTAGGGAAAGATATTACCAAAGTCGATGTTCCCCCATTCCTGCCAGATGTTGAAACCGTTCGCTCAGATGTGTTGGACTATTATGTTGAAATTGAACACTTTGACTCTCATCTTTCTAAAATGATTGACTTGCTAGACGAGTTAGGCGAGCTAGATAATACGCTGATTGTGGTGACGAGTGACAATGGCATGGCCTTTCCGCGGGCTAAGGCGAATTGTTACGAATATGGAATTCATGTTCCGTTGGCAATTCGTTGGGGTGATCGCATCAAGCCGGAACAGTCGTTCTTGGATATGGTTAGTTTTGTTGATCTAGCTCCTACTTTTTTGACCATCGCTGGCGTTGCCGTGCCGCCTGAAATGCAAGGCCGTAGCCTCGTCGATTTGTTTGATCACGGGACGCAGTATGAGCAAGCCACGGGGGCGGATGCAGAGGTTGTGTTTAGTTCTCGTGAACGGCATTCGTCCTCGCGATATGACAACTGGACCTATCCTCAGCGGGCAATGCGGAGTAATCAGTATTTGTTGATTCGAAATTTCAAACCGGATCGCTGGCCTGCCGGAGATCCGCAAAAGTATGACCGTCCCGGACAATTAGGACGCGAACATGGTGGTTATCACGACATCGACGCTTGTCCAACGTTGACAGTTTTGGTTAATGGACGAGAGGAATCTGATATCGAATCGTTTTTTCACTTGGCCGTCGACCACCGACCGGCTTGGGAGTTGTTTGATATCCTAGCCGACCCGTCGTGCTTGAATAATCTGATCGACCAAAAAGGAAATCACCGTTGGCAAACTCGACTGCAAAACAAAATGCTTCGCTTTCTAAAAGAAACGGGTGATCCTCGAGTGTGTGGCGATGGGGATATCTGGGAATCGTATAAGCGATATAGTAAGATCCGGGAATTTCCGGCACCGGTTTCTGTGCCACTGTCGAAATAGCGCCAGATATCCGTGAAATGATGTTCAGATAGGAGGTGGATTCATGCAGCGTGACTTCGTCGTAACCGTAACAGTCCTTTGTTGTCTTGTGGTTAACGCTTGTGTTACCGCGGATGATGGATTCAGCAAAGCTTGGCAGCGTCATACGATTGATGATTCTTC
>DTSG01000512.1:0-711 GCA_012965455.1 Planctomycetaceae bacterium
CGTGACCAGATTAACTCATCTATGCTGGAGGTGGCGGGTGCGAACGTGTGACGATGGTTTTGCAACCGCCTGCGGTGATTGCAATGCCGATTGCAAGAAATAGTCCAAGTGGCAAGTTGCGTTCAGGGTTATCAATTTCACCTGCAACACTGATGACTTTTGTTACTCCAACATAACTGATGAAGACAAGTCCAGCAGTCGCAAAAATGCTATCGAATCCTGAGTCAAAGAACCCGTGAAAATTTACAGCCCTCACTGTGAAACTGCCGGCGACGAGGAACCAACTCAGAAGCAACAGCAATACAAATACCAATCCAATTTGAAATGCGATAGTTTTTTTTGCGCCCAGAATATTTAATCCCCCGAAAAATACAACGAGTCCCAGCGCTATCACTGTGTACATCGATTCGCCAAAACTCTCTGGAAGAAACAGTTGCATGTATGCACCCATACCAACAAGTGCAAAGGCAGTTTTAAGAAGCAAGGCGAGCCAAATTCCTAACCCACCAATGGTTCCAATCATTGGTCCAAGACTGCGGTCAAGAAAATAGTACGCGCCACCAGATCGTGGCATGGCGGTGCCAAGTTCAATTTTACTGAGCATCGGAGGAATCAGAAGGAGCCCTGCGATGAAGTACGCAAGAATGACAGCAGGACCAGCCATCTGGGTCGCAAAACTCGGAAGCAGGAAAAAACCACTGCTGAGCGTCG
>DTSG01000512.1:783-1992 GCA_012965455.1 Planctomycetaceae bacterium
TCTATGTCACATTATCCACAATCTGCAGGATGTCTGTAAGTGTATGAGTGTCAAACAGTTACCAAAATGAATTTAGGACTTCGGTTCAGTCATTGCCCGGTAATTAAGTAACGCGTCGAGTTCATCCTTTTCCAAGAGACCCTTGCGAAGGACGCATTCTCGGATTGTTTCGCCCGTTGAAAACGCTTCTTTGGCAATCATTGCTGCTTGGTCGTACCCAATGACAGGTGCCAAAACTGTTCCTACCATCAAACTTTGTTCAGCCAGCGCTTCAGCGATTTCCTTGTTGACCTCTAGGCCCTGTATGAGTTTTTCATCTAGGATTGATGCAGCGCCAGCAAGAAGCGTAATCGATTCAATCAATCGTTCTCCAATCAATGGCATGCAAAGATTGAGTTCTAGTACTGAACCGATGCCTCCGCTGGCACCGGTCGTAATTGCAACATCATTGCCTACGACTTGGCAAAAGACTTGCATTGCTGCTTCACAGATGACAGGATTCACCTTTCCGGGCATGATTGAGGAGCCGGGCTGTATTGCTGGTAGTGAAAGTTGGAACAACCCACAGCGTGGGCCTGAACCAAGCCAGCGGATATCGTTTGCTATTTTTGAAATACTTGTTGCGATCGTTTTTAGTTCACCATGTGCTTCAACAACACAGTCCCTCGTCGCTTGCGCTTCAAAATGATTTTCCGCTTCACTAAAAGAAATTTTTGCGGACCGAGAAAGTTCTCTGCATACGAGCGAACCAAATTTAGAATGTGTGTTCAGGCCAGTACCGACAGCGGTGCCTCCAATCGGCATATTTTCTGCGAGTCGCATCATCGCCCGTTCTGCGCGTCGAATGCTGTAATCAATTGCAGCGGCATAACCAGAAAAAATTTGTCCCATTCGAATTGGAGTCGCATCCATCAAATGGGTTCGTCCGATGGTAACAATGTTGTTCCATTTTTTTGCTTTTGATTTCAATATTTTTCGAAGACCTTTTAGGGTGGGAATGAGATCTTCTCGCAACTCCATACATGCAGCGAGTTGCATGGCGGTTGGGAATGTATCATTTGAAGATTGCCCCATATTGACATGGTCATTTGGGTGTACAGGATTTTTTACTTCTGACCGCGAACCAATCGATTTGCGAGCAATATTTGAAATAACTTCGTTCATATTCATGTTTGTTGATGTACCTGATCCAGTTTGGAATACATCAAT
>DTSG01000513.1 GCA_012965455.1 Planctomycetaceae bacterium
GCGATATGATATCGTTGATTGCGATGGCTGATATGAAGGTGGTCCGTTCCCAATCGGTCCATTTCAGCATGTATACGATCGATCAAAACATCGCAGGCTCCGCGGAGCAAATCCAATGTCTCTGACGATAAGGCTGACTCCAGGATGAAATAGCCTTCGTCCAAGTATTGCTGTTGTTGTTCTTGTGAAATCAATGGTCGGAACCTATCTAAATGCGGTCGATACAACGAGCCAAATATTCACGCGCTTTGTTAATGACGCCGTTGGACTCGGCAATCGATGGCATGATCGGAATGCCGCGCGGGGTGGGGTGCATAAATATTTCCGTGAGGCCGCGATATTCAATATCTCGCAAGGCCGCCAAAATCGGCGCGAAGTCTAGCGTCCCAAACCCTGGTAGTTGCATCAACTCGTACGCCTTGGGCATTTTGCGATGGCAACCTAGACCGTGTTCCCAGGCATAAAAATGGACAATACTTTCACGGCAATGTTTGATAAGTTCAGCTATCACCCGACTGTCCTGCGGTAGGTGATAAGGCGCCAGGGCTATGCCTAGATTTGCCGACTCGTTCAAATCCGCGAAGTGCTTTAGCGATTCCGGAGAATTTATCAACGCGTTACTGTGATTTTCAATCGCGATAACAACACCCGCTTCTTCCGCAAGGGCTACATGTGGCCGCATCTTTTCAATAAATTCGGCGACTTGTTTTCTCAGCGATCCTTCCCTATTACCGGTGGAACCACATACGATCATTTTGCCGCCGAGTTGCTTAACAACCGCTATTTCATCCGCCAAGCCAAACGGTCCAAGATCGTAACGCGTCGTCATTTGTGATTTGACATTGGCGTCAATACACGCTTGGAGGTAGTGCTTGTGCCCGATCGTATCAATTTGCGTTCGTTGGTCCCCATGTGAGGGGGGCCATAGATCGATGCAAGTGGCGCCGATTTTCCCAGCTTGCGCGATGCATTTCCGCACGTCAAGTTTTCCATACATGCATGAAGCCAGCATGTAATTGAGCTTAAACTCAGCAGCCTCTTCCTCCGCCACTGCCCAATTCGACGATGTCAACGCGCCTGCACCTAGTGTCGCCAGTAAAGCACGCCGCGAAATGATACTATCGCTGTTATCGTTCATAATTGCCTATCAACCTAGATATTCGATTCGATTCTGTAGCTTTACATTAACACTTTGATAAGTGTCGTGCAAATTACCCGAATCAAACAGAGACTGCCGGATAAACTCAGTGTCATCCGCGCCAATTGCATTATTGAATATCGGTTGCAAGTATTGATGTGCAGTGGGCGTTATAGCTAGGTTGTCGAGGTCGTACAGGTCAGGGTGAACCGTCCGCGGGTGTATTTCTCCCCACTCGTCACGAAAAACACCCGCGTCATAATCATCCACCACAAATGCGAGGTCCGCGGCGTTCCATTGAAGCGTTGCCACGCGATTACTTTGACCGCCAGTCAACATCTCAACGGCATGGTATCCTAATTGTGTTGCATGGTACCGGTCAAATGACAATGGCCGTCCACCTCGCTGTGTATGTCCCACTTTTCGAGTAAATATTGCTGTGTCCGCATCGCTGAATCCTCCCAGTTCCCGCAAGAACGAATGGGGGATTGCATCCAAAAGCGAATGTTTCAGCGACTCGGCTGCACCGGCAAAACGTTGGTTGCCCGCCGGATCACTGCTGCGGAGCGAGTCACCAAAGAAATTGCCCGCTGTATCCTTAATGCCTTCGCCGCAGACAATAACCGCGTGCTGTTGATGCCGACATATCTCCTGAACTTTCCCGGCCAACGAACCCACGTCAACACTAGCCTCCGGTATCAGGACGATATCAGGTTGCCCGTAGCTAGCACCAATCGCGATAAATCCCGAATGCCGCCCCATCACCTCCACAATCGCTATGCGCCGATGACTTTCCGCTGTAGTACGCACCCGTTGAATCCCACCCGCTGCCACAAAAACAGCCGTCGC
>DTSG01000514.1 GCA_012965455.1 Planctomycetaceae bacterium
AACTCCCGCTTCATGAATTGCATTCAATTTTTGTCGATATCGTTCATCCGAAGTCACATCCTGAACAAACACCAATATTTCTAAAGGCTCGCCAGACGCTACATCGGAATCGTTCATCAAGTTGGCTTGCACGCGGAAAAACTGTTCCTCTTTCGATTTAATCAAACATCGCGCCGCACGGGATGATTTGATTGTTTTCAGACATGGGCATTTTATTCCGCCGATAATCTCTCCACCACCCAAGGCTTCATAAAGATTAAGGCCGACTGCATTTTCGCACTCGGCCCAGGTGTTTAGTTGTTGATTTGCCCATAAGACATTCTGTTTCTCGTCGACGATCGCTACTCCCTGTGGGATTTGCTGTGTCGCCCGAATCAAGTCACTGATTTCACTTAGATTCGAACCATCGCCACTGCGACCCATAAAGACGCCATCAAAACATTGCTCTCGCATGAGACGGCGAGCATCGTTCCAAGTCGCGGCGACTTCTAGATCTGCCGCGTTACGCAAATTCTCCGCTACTGACGACTCAGCTTCTGCGGTTGATCCTACGACTAATATTTTAACACGTTCAGTCAACACTCAACTCCACGGTTACGGCGTCTTACCCGAGCGAGAATTTCCACCATATCGATTAAATGGAGGCTTCTCTAACATCGACTGCCGCAAAGTGAAAAATCCACTATTATTCGCTTAGAAACGCCCGTTACGCTAACTTTACAACAACGCTCACCGCTTTAAGCAACCTCAAGACTATTTAGTTTCTTTATACTCTCGCTGACAAACGTCTCAACTACCCGTCTGCAAAAAAAACCACCAAATACCACATTTTTAGTTCCTACTCGTCATAACCCGACTCTGAGCAATGATTCTTGTTGCTACCACCACTGTTTAGGCGATAAATAGTACAACCTCTTTTTATCTCCCTCACCCAAAAACATCATCACGCCATCACTGGTTAAACCATGTTAAAAGCGCTAATACTCGGACTCGCAATTTCATGCCTGCTGCTTGGCATTGAATGCTTAGCCGTGGATCAAATCAAACTCGCTCAGGGTGACTCACGCATAGTGGTCCTTCCGGAAATATTTGGTTGGCTCCTGATCGGCATTGGCAGCAGCACAACCCTTTATACATTCATCAACCGATCATCGTCACCAGCAAGCATCAACGTCGACTTGGATACCTCCACCGCTGCTTCTGATTCACATCACCAATGGGACACCACCGACTATGACCTAACGGAACATTACCACGATAACGAGGAAGACGACGATGAGTATGAGGGATATGATACCGACGATGACGAAGACTACTTCGAAACTGACGAGGAAGATGAAGCCGCACCGGAGTTCGATCTTGAAAAATTCAATCAACAGTTTGACATCGACGAGTTGCTTGAAGAATAGCTAAATCAAGTTAATTAAGGTAACGACATGGTACAATTCCCGTGCCAGAGTCAACTACGAAAACACCAGTGTATAAAATGGCCAAACTTCCCACACCTGCTAACCACCCGACTGCTGACGTCATTATCTATGATGGCGAGTGTCAATTCTGTACGCGACAAGTCCGTCGCCTGCACGGCTGGGACGGTAAAAACCGACTAGCTTTTATCTCGCTGCATGACGAGAGTGTGGCCGAGCACTATCCCGACCTAAGTCACGACGAGCTCATGCAAGCAATGGTGCTTATCGACCAAAAAGACCGACGGCACCACGGCGCGGCTGCCGTCCGCGTAATCTCACGCAGGCTGCCTCGACTATGGATCCTCGCACCGTTGCTACATATCCCTTTTTCAATGCCCTTATGGCGCGGGGGATATAAATGGTTAGCCAAACGCCGCTACCGGCTCAATTGCGACGACGGTAATTGCGATATCCATTTTCGGTAGGGGCTTGCCCCGCCTACGCGAAATACTCAACGGCGTTACGAAAAACGGTCATGCCGGCGCCTTCGTCTTGCAGGCCTTCACGCGTCCAGCGCGGATGCTGAGTGCCATCAATAAATCGCTCGGGATGCGGCATCAAGCCGAACACTCGTCCCGATGTGTCACACACACCCGCAACATTTAATTCAGCACCGTTTGGGTTATCCGGAAATCCCGTCGCAGCTTCGCCGGCGGGCGTCGTATACGCCAATGCTAATTGACCGTTACTCTGCAAACTAGCGGTAACTTGCTCGCCATCCATCACGAACCGCCCTTCGGCATGAGCAATCGGCAAATATATCTGCTCCATTCCCCGCAAAAATACACACTTGTCCGAAGTCGTCTTTAAATGGACCCAGCGATCTTCGTAGCGACCATGGTCATTCCAACACAGCGTCGCAGGTGGATCACCGTTTTCATTATCATCTAGCAAGATCCCCGACTTAATGAGTACTTGAAAACCATTGCAGATACCCAGCAACAGTTTATCACTCACTTTAAACTCCTGCATCACATCCGCTAAGTGATTCCGCATCTGATTGGCCAGAATCCGTCCAGCGGCAACATCGTCACCGTAGCTAAATCCGCCAGGGATACAAAGTATCTGAAAATCCTTCATCACATCAGGGTTTTCAAGGATTCGATTAATATGAATCCGCTGCGTCTCCGCACCCGCCCGCTCGAAAGCATGTGCGGTTTCAAAATCACAGTTCGTACCCGGTGCCCGTAAAACTAAAACTCGTGGTGTTGCCATTTTTCTCTCTGCTTAAATCTATTTGGACTCGACGGCCAACCGCCGCGTAATCTACCACCGTAGCGGTGATTGCCAAGCTTCCTTCAATTCCGCAATTGGTAAATCAACCTCAACGACGTCGCTGCGGGAAATAGACAATTGCTCTGTCGCGTCGACCGTCCCCAGCAACTTACAAACTACGCCGGACATCGCCGCTTCAAATGCTTCTTGATTTTCGGGTTTTACTTCACAGACAAACCGCGTGTTGGATTCAGAAAACAGTTTTGTAACCAACTCGGTCTCGCCATCGAACTCGCCATTCGTTTCGACATTGTCCAAATCAACGTTTGCTCCTAATCCCCCGGCAAACGCCATTTCTGCCAACCCAACCGCTAAACCGCCTTCGCTCAAGTCATGACAAGCTCGCACCAATCCCGTCGATATCGCCTGATGAACGGCTCGAAAAATGGGACGCGACAAACTCGTGTCAACTTGTGGTACTTGGCCACCTTCCATGTCTCGCACAAGTGTCCAATGTGAACCACCCAACTCACAAGCGGTTGTACCCACCAAGTAAATCACGTTGCCGCTCTCTTTGAAGTCCATCGTCACACATGTACGCGCATCATCGACTTGGCCCAGCGCACTGATTAATAAAGTGGCAGGAATCGAAATCGTCTGTTTTTCGCCCGCGTCATCAAAAAAGGAAAACTCGTTATTGAGACTGTCTTTACCGGAAATAAATGGGGTCTGTAAATCAACGGCTATGTCATAACACGCCAACGCGGCGCGGACTAATGAACCGAGCGTTTCTGGCCGGTCCGTGTAGCCCCAGCAGAAATTGTCCAAGATAGCAATGCGGTCCGGATTAGCACCAACAGCAACACTATTACGAATGGCTTCATCAATGCCACTAGCCGCCATGTGGTAGGTATCCAAATCACCGTAACGTGGATTCATGCCGCAAGAAATAGTTAATGCCCGCCACGAATCCAAGACCGGTCGTACAACAGCTGCATCGCCCGGGCCATCATTGGCTACTCCGACCAAAGGTTTAATCACACTTCCAGCTTGGACTTCGTGATCATACTGACGAATTACCCATTCTTTACTTGCCACATTAAGGCTGCCTAAAATACTCAATAAATCGTCAGCAGCACTTGCCGAAGTACCCTCGAAATCAATATCCATAACTACCGGCGGCTCATAGAACGCATCCCGCACCACGGGCGGTCGACCGTTGTGCAGAAAATCCATCGTCAAATCACCGACCACGTGATCTTCATATTTCAGAACTAGTCGCCCGGTGTCTTGGAACTTACCAATAATATTCGCCGACACGCCTTCGGATTCACACAGGTCATGGAACTCTTGCCAGTTCTCGTCGGGCACGCTAAAGACCATGCGTTCTTGGGCTTCGGATATCCAGATTTCGGTGTAGTTCAATCCATCGTATTTCAGTGGGCACTTGTCCAGATACACTTCCACGCCAATCTCTTCACCCATCTCACCAACGGCGCTAGCAAATCCTCCAGCTCCACAATCCGTTACACAGGTATACAGACCTCGATCACGTGCTTCTATTAATACATCGAGGACCATCTTCTCGGTAATGGCATTACCAATTTGAACCGCGCCACCCGACAACGACTCACTATCGCTCGTTAACTCAGCCGAACTAAATGTTGCACCATGGATGCCATCTCGCCCAGTGTGTCCTCCAATAGCCACGACCCATTCACCAGCATGTGCTTCTTTAAATGACATTTCACATGGAATAATTCCCACGTTGCCTGCATAAACCAATGGATTCCCTAAGTAACGATCATCGAAATACAACGCGCCGTTAACCGTTGGAATTCCCATACGATTACCGTAATCACGCACGCCAGAGACAACTCCCTTCATCACGCGCCGTGGATGCAATACGCCAGCAGGCAAGTCGTCTAAAGCAGTATCGGGGTTTGCGAAACAAAAGACGTTCGTGTTACAGATCGGTTTAGCGCCTAATCCGGTACCCATGGGGTCACGAATGACTCCACCGATTCCTGTGTTTGCCCCACCGTAAGGTTCAAGTGCCGAAGGATGGTTGTGAGTTTCTACTTTAAAGACAACGTTAAATTCATCATTGAACGTAACAATGCCTGCATTATCTTTGAACACACTAACACACCAATCGTCATCCCCAAGCTCTTCGCGTATCTGAACGGTTGCTCCAAAGATCGTCTCTTTTAGCATATTGTCGAATTGACGCTCGCCATTCTCATCACGGTACGCAATCCGCCCGGCCAACGTCTTATGACTACAGTGCTCGCTCCAAGTCTGCGCAACGGACTCCAATTCAATATCCGTCGGGTCACGATCTAAATCCTGGAAGTGCTGCTGAATCGTCTGCATCTCCACCAAAGTGAGATATAACTGACCCGTCGAACTTAGGCTTTCTAGTTGGTCATCAGTCAATTCACGAATTGGCACCGTTTTCAATTCGAATTCATATGCGACGCCGTGTTCTAACCGATCTAAATCCAGACTGCCGTAAATCACCTGTTCAATTGAATCGTTTGCCAAGATTTTGTCGCTAATAACCCGTACCGTTTCGGAATCAACGTCTGCCAGCCAATACTTACTAAAAGTACGCACTTGTGTCGCCTGAGCACCACTATCTTGAATGCCTGTTAGCGCCGTCATCGCGACGGGATCCATGACACCCGGCTTCGGCAGAACGTGCACCAAACTACTTTCGCCAATTGGAGATTCATTCAGCGCAGCATCACCGACTTGAGCGACCACTGTCTTTTCAACAACATGATCTGCTAGGAGCTTGGCTGCCAGCTGCTGGACTTCCGCTTCACTCAAATCACCCTCGAGTAAATACCCATGAGCAGCAACCACTCGAACCTGAGCGGCTAGTCCCAGATCGGCAACATCACTTACTATCTCCGCACTACGGCGGTCCACTTGCCCTGTCGCAGGGTAAATATCAACTTCCCAAAGAACCACGTGCTTGTTTTCCTCGTTTAAGGTAACGACTAAGTTTCCGATAATCACCATGCTCCAATGCGCAGCGAACTTGTTCAAGATTGTCTATGAATTGCTCCAAACTTTGAAGCACTTCAACGGAATTATCTCGCATGATTTGCACCCATAATTCTGCATCTGCACCAGCGATTCGAGTTGTATCCGCAAAACCGGTAGCCGCCAATTTTAGCTGTCCAGCGGTAGGAGTTGCTGCTAATACCGCTGCCACGGCATGTGGCATATGGCTAATCATGGCTACGCTGCGGTCATGTTCTTTGGTGCTCAACGAAACAACATCTGCTCCAACTTTTTTCCAGAACCTGACGATCCGTTTTTTTGCTTCCACATTTGTTTTTCGCTCCGGCGTTACCACGACAGTGCGGTTGACGAACAAGTCACTCGCCGCGTGCTCAACCCCAGGTTTTTCATTGCCGGCTAATGGGTGACTGCCAACAAAATGCGCATCTCCGGTTTTACCAGTCAAAGCCGCAACAATTGTTCCCTTGGTGCTACCGACATCCGTGATCACCGCCCCAGACGGTGCATGCTGTGATATCTGTTCAACATGTTCGACAATGCAGTCGACGGGAGTGCAAACAACGATTAGGTCAGCCTGAGACACGCCTCGTTCAATACTCGTCGTAGATTCGGTGATTGCACCCAGCTGAAGTGCTTTGCGTAACCGAGATCGATTACGACCGATTCCAATGATGCGTCCCTTAAACCCACGCTCGCGCAGCGCTAGACCGATAGATCCACCGATCAATCCGACACCAAGAATTGCCACCACCGCAGGGGGCTTCATCGCGAAATCCTTTCCCTCGAGACTCCTAACAGCTCACAGAATACCACATTTAAAATATGTCCACCACCTACCGTCGGCAAACAACCAAATGAAAATACCAAACAGTTGATTTCACTGTTATTGCGAGTAACAGCGTCTGTTGCGCCGCCAATAGCTACTGTGGTGAGCACCCACAAATTACAGGCGTGTGATACAATCTACTAACACACCTCACATCAAGTACCGCAGCTATTGTCCCTCTAACGAATTCCCTTATGCCAACTGTCTCGTCCAAACGACTCGCTGCTTTTAGCCAACAAATGGGGACTTGTCTCAATGCGGGGCTCGACGTCCGTAGCTCATTTGCGAATTGCCAAAATCTGCTCGGCAAAGGGCACAAAGGCAATTGCCTGAAAATTACAGACATGCTGCAAGATGGCGACATGTTGCATCAAGCATTCAATGAATCAACTTCCACCTTTCCGCCACTGATGATCATGATGGTGGAAGTCGGTGAGATTTCCGGGAAAACCGAAGCCGCCTTCAAGGGACTCGCTGATAATTATCAACACCGAGTGTCCCTAATCCGGACATTTATTAAGGGAATCAGTTGGCCGATTCTACAATTTGTGATGGCCACGGGAATCTTTGGCATTGTCCTACTTGTATTTGCAATTTTTCTCGGCAATGGTGAGGCAGCTGACCTAATCCCTGCTTGGGTCGGAGACATCAACACCTTTTATACTTATTGTGCTGTCGTCACGCTGGGCTATACATTCGTCATCGGCAGTGTATTTGCAATTTATATGCAATGGCTCAATGTTGGCATTTTTCTGGGTGTCGTCATGAAGATACCCGGTCTGAAAAACCCCTTTTTGAATCTCGCCTT
>DTSG01000515.1 GCA_012965455.1 Planctomycetaceae bacterium
CATCTTAGCATATTTTTGACAGCAAGATGATTGCCGACCGAGAGTCGAAATAAGATAGGTCTTGTTCGGGAATCTCGACAGCGGTGCGCTGTACGAACGCGGGCCGACTTTCATTGATCGCTTAACTATTTAATCAAAGACAACACAGCTTGCCCCTGCGCACAATTATGGAACACCATCTGCAGGTTTTTTTGCACATCCTTGGTTTGCGTGTAGTAAATCGACTCGGTACTGGAAACGAGTCCGATCACTTCACCAAGACTATTAAACACTGGTGAACCGCTAGAGCCTTTAGCGTAATCCGCTGTAATAAACAGACGATTACTGGTGCCGTCTTTCACGCGTAATGTTGCATTTCGAGAAACGATACCTTTGGTGAGCGTGTAAAATCGTCCCACCGGATGGCTAATCACAATCGCATCCTCACCAGGCCAGCTGCGTTGAGCTACTTTCGCTGGCTGCAATTGCACACCGCGCGGCAGCGCTAATTGCAAAATAGCGACGTCGTCTGTTTGGCTTGCTGCCAATAACTCTTTAACCGGATATACATCTCCGGTGGACGTAGTCGCCACCAGAGCCCGCTCATCATCACGAGGTCCTTCCACAACATGATAGTTCGTCACGATGGCGCCATCAGCTGTTAGCACGAATGCACCAGCGCTACGATCATGCCAACGTTCGCAACGACCGCACTTGTACATCTTGGAAAGAATCAACACCGACGGCGTTACCTTCTGGTAGAATTCTCGACTCGTCAGCTCAGCCGTCTTTAGCCGCGGCAATCGTAATTCGGTTTGTTTACGATTGAGTTGGTCGCCAAGTTTCTTGATATGGACGACTTTATCATCCGCCAACAGCACATCGGATTTGTTAGAAATCATATCCTTGATCGCGCGGTCATCCACTGGATCCGTCAACCCAAAGCCGCGCGTCGAATCATCCGTTCCGGGACCCGCGGCAAATGAAAACGAACTTGTGCAAATCGCAAAGCTAAGGATTATCAAACCAAGTAACTTGTTCGCGGTCCTCATAGAATATTCCTTCGATAGTATCATCCGAGTAATTTCCCAATAAAACGACAATCGATTTTCTTGACCTATTTATATCACATAGTCAATGAGTTCTGCCACTAATGAAAATCAACTGCTGGCAATAAAAATTTAATCCCACGACACGATTATATTGCTGTAAATCGATTACAAACCTCTGTTCCCCCACCATTAGAGGGATAAGCAGATGCAAAACAGTCGTAATTTGACAGAAATCACCGCTTGAAGCCCGATATTGGCTCGCAAAAACTCGACACGGCAATTTTTGTGTGCCACAATAGATGCTTCAATCCTATTGCGAGTACATGCAATCGGATTGATCCGAACTTTTACGAACAAACCTCAGAGGTTTGACGTAAGTGGTTAGACTGACAATCCGATGCAAATTGGGAAGACGTCTAACATACACATGTGTAGTTTGAGGTCGCACCTCAACATTTTTCAAAGGAGTTTCATTATGAAACGTTTTCTAGCTATGTTTTGTGCTGTGTTAATCACAGTCGTTGCCGTCAATGTAAATGCCGGCCCCAAACTTGACGGAGTCAAGTGTCCACTCAGCGGTAAAAAAGTCCTTGCCGACAAAGCCGTTGATTACAAAGGTGGAAAAGTATTTTTCTGCTGTGCCAATTGCCCGACTGCATTCGCCAAGAGCACAGACAAATTTGCTGCTAAAGCAAACCACCAACTTGTCCAAACTGGACAGTTCAAGCAAACACTTTGCCCAATTGCTGGCAAAGCAGTCAACCCAGACAAAACCTGCGATGTTGCAGGCGTCAAAGTTGCTGTATGCTGTGGCGGATGCCAAGGCAAACTTTCTAAGAATGAAGACCAGTTAGCAACTGTCTTCAACGAAAAAACTTTCGCGAAATCTTTTGCGAAGGTCAAAGCTAAGAAGTAATAAGCTTATTTTGCATTAGCTTTGAGTGGGTAACGTTTTTTCGTTGTCTGCTCAACAAAACAGAGAGGGAAGTATTCTCCGGAATACTTCCCTTTTTCTATGCCTTCGAGAGCAACGTTGTGAGGACAAATCTACGCAACCATCATTGAGCAAATAACTCCGTTACTGGTAAACTGCAGGGAAGCTCGTAGAATTAACGAGTTCGCGCCGTACAACAATTATGAGCAGAGATTAAATGAAAATTCTAGTTGGTTGGGAACCCTCGTCGGAAATTGAGACCATTGAATTGATGCTCAACGTCGGCGCGCACGAAGCCGTGATTTGTCGTCATGCTGCCGTATATATTGACACACTAGACAAGGCCGACTGGGGCGCCGTTCTATTGTCCCTTGACTTTCCGAATCCCGACGAAGCCGCTGCTGTTTTTAAGGCGACCCAAGAAGCACTGCCCTCGACTCCAATTGTGGGTGTCATCCGCAACCACGAATTTACTAGGCTTATTGAATTCATCTCCAATGGGCTGCACTCGCACATCATCCGTGACGACGACGAGAACTTCATTATGTTGTTAGTCTCCATTCTTGAGGCAGCCGAAAAGAATGTCCGAGCGTTAAGAGATCAAGTTGTTGCGGAACGACTAAGCCAAGAAGTGAATTCGGTGCGAAAGCTCCAGGAATCAGTCGTCCCCAAGGATCTTCCCAAACTACGTGACTACAGTGTGGTCGGACGTTACGAACCTTCGGAAATCCGCGTCGATGGTCGCAACATGGTCGTCATGGCCGGCGGGGATTACTACGACTCCTTTGCTCTCAATGACGACCAACTTGTAATGCTCGTGGGCGACGCATCTGGACACGGCGTCAAGGCTTGCATGTCCATCATGACCATGCACACACTAATTCGCATGATTCGCGAAAACCGTTATGTAGATACGGCTGAGTTTGTCAGCGCCGTGAACGAGCGGCTCTGCCGTAGCGACATTGTTCAAGACGAAGGCGGATTCATAACACTTCTCTATTCCATCCTCGATACTTCAACACATCAATTGCAATGGACCTGTGCCGGACACCCGCTTCCCCTATTACAAAACATGGAAACCAATGAGATCACTATCCTCGGTAATGAAGACCAAATCGGATTACCTTTAGCTGTCATGCAAGGCTGGAGTTACGAATGTCTATCTGCACCCATTCCGCCCCACAGTCGAGTGCTCCTTTATACCGACGGACTCGATGAAGCATTTCCGCCAGAGGGTGATGCCTTGGCAGATCAGTTTGGCATTGCCGGAATTATCGCTGCACTCAAGGAATCCATCAGCATGCCGTTGGACGAAGCAATGGATCACTTATTCTTCAAGTCCACAGAAATCACCGCTGGGGCCGGACGGCATGACGACACGTCTGTCATGATGATCGAACGCAATTAGATCCATCAGGGGCCTAACAAAGCCGGCTTAACCGGAGCAACGATCTCTTCAAATCGTGGTTGCCCATAGGTCACGATAAACGGCGGGAGCAACTGATCCGGCGGGAAGTTATCCTGATGCCGCAGTGCCCCTATCACATCCTGCCGACCATGATAGATTCCCTGTTTGACCAACACATTGGCAAAATCCAACACGCACAATTTCGGCTGAAAACGAGATTCCAAAGTAAAAACCATCACCGCGTCTTTACTGCGTTTGTCAGAAAGTTGCGACTGTTGGAACAGATGACCAAAGCCACGTAACATGCCATCTGCTAGATTCGTACCATCTCGCAACTGAACCGGCGCTGCGTCAATCAACACAACGTGTGTCGCGCCCCATAACACGGCCGCTTCGAGCGGGGCATTATGAGCGAACCCTCCATCAACTAGCTCAATGCGGTCACCTGGGTTCGGTACGTCGATCAACTCGTGTGCTGGAAAAACTGGGTAAATGGAGCTCGAGCCAAGCACAATTTTGAGCAACTGCTCGGGGTGACGTTGCATGTCAATACCGCGATTCCCAAACCGAGGTTGCTCCTGGTCTTGATCCGCCGCGAAATAGAAATATAGATCCGAAGGCAACGAATTTCGATTTTTTGAGATGGCGGTCGCCGTTAGCACCAAATCCCGTTGAACTAAACCTTGGTCAATCAGTTTTTTGCTCAATTGCTCTAACTTCATCGCCGAATTTCCGGCAGTCACCGCAGTGCCTGATACGTCGCCAACCAACCCGGAAAACCCCTTGTATATTTCTTGGGTCATCCCAGCGCCTGAAGACAAAGTCGTATGCCCCAAAAACATCACTCCAATTTGCAACAACGGTAACCCTAAGATACCCACCGTCAGCAAAAACCCCGTCCTTAAGCGTCGCACTTTCTGAACCGCGTCACTCTGCCGTTTGAACCGCAGATTCCATACAAAGCTGATACCGCCGAGCAGCAACAGGGTGATAGCGGTGTACTGCGCACCCAAGGATAACCACAACCACAGGTGGTGCAACAGGTGATTGTGTCCCAGCAGCGCCCACGGTGTGAAGGGAATCAATACCAATGCTAATTCAATGCCTCCCACAGCAATAACCCACTGAGCTAAGCGAATTCTACGTCGAGCGGGATCGCGCACCAGTACCCGCAGCAATACAATCAATCCAGCAACCTGTATCAGTGCGATCCAAATACCAATATTGATACGAACACCGCGAGCCGGCAATACAATTTTACGCTGATCTAAGTCAAGCCAAACTTCTTGCCATTTTTGCTGCCCTGCTTGATCAGCTGACATTTTCATAGAAACAGGAACGGCGTTTATTGCGCCGCCGGAAGTACCGACGACTAAATCGATTGAAATATTTGTCTGATTACGAGCGTTAAGTTCTGCGATCACACCCTCAATCTCAGAAACAGCGCCGACCTGATAGGCACATTTCGCTCCGCCACCCGATAGCACTAAAGCTAATCGAAAGGGATTGACAGCACTTCGTTGCCGGTATGCTTGGACAAGTATATTGCCCACACCTCGCATGTCTTTGCGCAGTAATTGCGGCGCCTCGATTCCAAGTTCTTGGGCGCTGTGTCCTAATGCAATGTAGGGTTGCTTGCCCGACTCAAGTCGCTGAAAAGGCGAATTGGCACTGCTGGATAATTGCCGTTGGATAATAACTGACAACTCATCAAAGTAAGGATAGTCCCGCCGCATTACCAACGCATCATGTGCAATTGGGCGCTGTGTCAATTCAGGAAACTCAACTTTTCGTAATTCGCTCAACAATTGTGGCACTTTAATACTGGCATCATCCCAGACAAACCCAATCGTTGTTGTGCTGGCCGCGCCACTGTGCTGAGCAAGTTCCTGTAATACTTGGGAATGTGAACCTAAATACCGCACGTCGGCTTCTCGGATTTCAACTCCGATTTCCTGCAACGCGAGTCGCGGGATAATATTCCCAGACGCACTGCGACGATCCACCAACAACACTCGCAATTTCCCCTGCTGAGCCAAAGCGGCAAAATCAGCTGCAGAGGAAATTATTGAATTGACATGCGTAATACACACTGCATGATACAGACCGTGGAATCCTGCCAATTTACGATTCTCTGGAGCCCAGGGACCTGTCGCGGGTTGACTATCCAATGTCGCAATGTAGTCAAACTTGTCAATATCTTGATCCAGTGCTCCCAACGCCGCAAAACCACCGCCCGTAACCAAAGCAGCATCGACACTTCCCTGCTTCATCCAATGTGCAATTTCGCTATAGGATCCCGTGGTTAGTTGAAACCGTATGGGAGGATTCGATGAAGCGGAGACTTGGTGCAACCATTGCTGAAACCTAGCATGCTCAACATGAAAATCTTCATAGGCGACAACACCGACACGAAGCGTGATCGCCGGCGTCGAGGGAAGTTGCTCGGCAAGGTCTGCCTGTTGTCCGTAGGCGTTTACCGAGGCGACACTTAAACACAACACCAACAGCCAACAAGCAATGGGAGGAAACAACCGCAACCACATATCATACCTCCCAGGCTTTCATCAGCTAAACAATTGGGAAATAGGATCACCACCGGTCATGGTTGCTTCAATTTCCCTCGGTAGACCTTGCTGTAACCGTAACTTGCCCGTGTCAAACAACGTATTCATAATTGTTGCTAACACCTGTTGGCTAGAAACTCGATCTGAAACTGGTTCACCACCATGGGGATCCGATTGCCCAATGACTTGCCCCATCTTCAAACCGCCACCCACAAATACTAGCGGACACAAATTACCCCAATGGTCTCGACCACCATTTTTATTGATGCGCGGTGTCCGGCCGAACTCACCAGTCATCACCAGCAATACATCATCTGCCATACCGCGTTGGTAGATGTCCTCAATAAATGCGGAGACGGCCTTATCAACTGCTGGCGTTAACGTATTGAGCCCATCTCGCATGGTGAATTCCTTGCCGCCACCGTGCATATCCCAGCCACCACAGGTCACGGTGACAAATCCACAACCGGCTTGAATCAATCGCCGAGCCATCAACAGTTGACGCCCTAAGGCAATTGGCGAAAATTGCTGAGCGTACGAATTACGTGCTTTGGCTCCCGAAGTTGGTGCCATTTTATCAGTGTCGTAAGACGCTAAAATCGCTGGGTCTTCTCGGCTTAAATCAAAGGCCTTCGATATGCCACGGGTCAACACATTGAAGGCTTGCTCTTGAAATCGATCCTGGCCTTGTAACTCTCGAGCGGTGTCAACTTGGCGTTTCAACTTGTCGAGCGCTCCTAGTAATCCCTTACGATCACCGAGTCGCTCCGGCTCCAATTGTAATTTCATATTATCAATCAAAGTGCTGCCACCACCTAAATTAAACGGCTTGTAAGCGGAAGGTAACGTCCCCACTTGTGAAACTCGATCAACCGAGGCGTAGATACCTTTGAAATCTTCCCCTACGCCGGCCGCAGTGACTAATGCATTACGGGGCATACCGGTTTCAGGATTCGATAAACCCGCCGCCCGCGCATACAAAGCTCCCATCATCGCACCAGTCGGATTACCGCCTGCCATGACATGATAGGCCGCTGGACCATGTGAACTAATTCCATGCCGATAGGAACGAACGACTGCCATTCGATGTGCTTGTTTGGCAAGTAAAGGTAATTGGCTGCCAAATTGCACCCCCGAAATTGTCGTGGGCGTTGCGCCAAAGATACTGCGAATCTCCGCAGGAGCATTCGGCTTAGGGTCAAACAACTCGAATTGAGTCGGGCCACCTTGGAAATTCAAAAAAACTACTGACTTGTTCCTCAAAACCCCGCTGCTAATAGATTGGGCGCGCAATACATCCGGCAGTGCTAACCCGCACAGGCCGAGCGTACCGATAGACAACAATTCGCGACGTCCATATTTATGCCCTGCCAATAGCTGCAACC
>DTSG01000516.1 GCA_012965455.1 Planctomycetaceae bacterium
CCTTTGATATGATGCGGTTGTTTATCCACGTTTATTTCTGATCCTGTCCCGTTTCCAATACTGCCATGAAGGCCTTTTGAGGAATATCAACACTCCCCACGCTTTTCATCCGCTTCTTGCCTTCTTTTTGTTTTGCCCAGAGTTTCTTTTTACGTGAAATGTCACCACCATAACACTTAGCGGTAACATTCTTTCGTAATGCCCGCACGGTCTCGCGGGCAATCACCTTGGCACCAATAGCTGCCTGTACCGCCACTTCGAACATGTGCCGATTGATCTCGATTTTTAATTTTTTGCATACCGCTCGGCCCCGCTGTTGAGAATCGATGCGATCACAAATAATGCTCAATGCATCCACACGGTTCCCATTAACCAAGATATCCATCCGTACTAAATCTGCTGGGTAATACCCTAATAGCTCGTAGTCCATCGTTCCATAACCGCGAGTTGCGCTTTTCAGTTTGTCGTGCAAGTCATAAATAACTTCGGCCAAGGGCAAGTCGTAGGTCAGCATCATCCGTGTCGTCGATAGATACTCTTGTGATTGCTGAACTCCGCGGCGATCGTTACACAATTTCATGATCGCACCAATATACTCAGCCGGCGCAATGAAATTCACACGCACAATTGGTTGCCGGAATTCTTCGATATCACCACTATCCGGTACTTCTTGGGGACGATGAATAACCAGCTCTTCACCTTTTTTCGTAGTTAATTCATAAGTCACATTCGGCGCCGTTTGGATAAGATCCACATCTGACTCTTGCTCCAACCGCTGTTGCACAATTTCCATATGCAGCAGTCCCAAAAAACCACACCGAAAGCCAAAGCCTAATGCTTTGCTAGTCTCTGGCTCAAATATGAAACTTGGATCATTTATTTTTAACCGACCCAGAGCGTCTCGTAGCTCTTTAAAATCCTGTCCGTCGGACGGATATAATCCACAGTACACCATGCGTTTAGGCTCTTGATAACCTTGCAGCGGCTCAACATCGGAATTATGCTGGCACAACGTGTCGCCAACATGAATCATGTCTAATGACTTGATATTGCATATCACATATCCCACTTGGCCAGCACCTAAACTTTCACAAGCCTGCGGCTGTGGCACAAACTGGCCGATTTCAATGACCTCGTGAGATGACGATGCGCGCATGAACGTAATCTTGTCACCCTTACAAATCGTGCCATTCATGATACGGATATAGGTAACAGCTCCGCGGAATTCATCGTAATGAGAATCAAAGACCATTGCCTGCAACTCCGCTTCCTGGGTACCATTCGGCGGAGGAATCGTCTTGATTATGGACTCTAGCAATCCTGCAATGCCGATGCCTTCTTTGGCGCTTACACATTGAATTTCATCCGCACCGAGGCCAAATTGCTGTTCGATTTCTTCCGTCACTTCATCGATTCGAGCGTAATCCAAATCGATTTTATTAATGACCGGGATGATAGTCAAATCGTGTTCAATTGCACTATAGGCGTTGGCTACCGTTTGCGCTTCGACACCCTGAAAAGCATCCACCAATAACAATGCACCTTCGCAACAAGTTAGCGCGCGCGATACCTCGTACTGAAAGTCAACATGCCCTGGAGTGTCAATTAAGTTGAGCTGATAGTCTGTTCCGTCATAGCGATATTCTAGACTTACACTGCGAGCCTTAATCGTAATCCCTCGCGATCGCTCAAGCTCCATATCATCAAGCATCTGGTCTTTGAGCTCCCGCTGATCAACCGTCCCGGTATGTTCCAAGATGCGATCAGCAAGCGTGCTCTTACCATGATCGATATGAGCGATGATGCTAAAGTTTCTAATGTTGCGACAATCCATAATGTCCGTCTTAAATGTGTGTTAGTTCTTTGTCAATTCGCGCGCGTCAATTCGTGGTCCCGAATTGCGCCCGCGCTATACCCGCTGCGCCAATGAAGCCACAGTGGTTCCCTAAACTTGCAAAATCAATCA
>DTSG01000517.1 GCA_012965455.1 Planctomycetaceae bacterium
TCCCTTGAACACCTCCGGTGCCGACAAAAATATTCTTGTTGTAGTTTGCCATCCCGATAACTTCATGTGGCACCACTTGTCCAATCGACAGAATCAAGTCATGACCGCCCTCAAACACGAGTTTGTTCATTTGAGCGGGCCACGGTTTTTCCCAAATGCCCGCGGTGACTTGACTCACAAATTCTGCGGGAACCTGTCCAATCGTCAACACGTCATCACGCCAGCGGTGTTCGCGAAAGAGTTCATGAGGGACACCCACAAACATCTTGTCCAATTGCCAAGCAGGCATCGGGACATGTGTTCCGAGTGCCGGCATAATATCAACTAGTTTGTCTTGATAATATTCATAGGTCATACTCGTTAGAGCGCCAGCGCGACTATGAAAGCGAGTGAAATCTGGTGGTATTGCGATGACCTTATTACGAGCGCCCAGCGTCTGAAACACTTGATACAACGCCGTTCGCATTTCCTCAGCGGAAATAGAAGTCTCCGCTGATCCCTCGCCGTGAAACAATGTCATCCTTTAACTCCAAATTACTGCAAGTTCGTAAAACGTTTGCCCCGACGACGAGCTAGGCCCATTGCATCGCGCCGAGTGATTCTAGGGAGCAAGCGATTTCGTCAAGTTCGCCCGCCTGTAACGGTAACACCGGACTACGTACCGTGCCACAATCGATACCAACCAGTTTCATAACTTCCTTCGATGCGGCCAAAAATCCATATTTTTGGAACACACGGATTATATCAACACTCAGATTCTGCAATTCGACTACCCGGCTCTGATCTCCAGTTTCAAACGCAGCAATAATTGCCGTGTACAGTTTCGCGAACTGATTGTAGGTGGACCCAACCGCACCGCGAACACCGTAGGCCCAAGCCGCTGACATAATCTCATCAAAACCAAATAGAATGTTGTAGCGCTCTGGAGCAATTCGCAGTATATCCTGTAAATCAAACAGGCTATCATTGGTGAATTTTAGTCCAGCGAGATTGGGAAACTCCGTTTGGCAGCGTTCTAGGAATTCGACCATCGACAATTCCACATGCGTCATGACGGGGATATCATAAAAGTAAAAGGGCGTGTTGGGAGCAGCTGAGGATATCTCTTTAAGGTATGCGATCAAGACGTCAAGCGTCTGTGGTCTAAAGAAACAGGGAGCCATCGCGGCAATCGCATCCGCTCCACGTGATTCCGCCTGCGCTGCGAGGGTCTGAGCATTGCGGATGCAATTATCGCCGACATGCACAACTAGCGACAAATCTGTATCACTGGCTGCATCGAACCAAGCATCCGCCAGTGCAATGCGTTCGTCACAAGTCAAACTGTAACATTCACCCGTCGTTCCACCAACGTAGACACCGCCACATTGCATTTCAACTAAACGATCCGCTTGCTGAGATACAACACTCAGGTTGATATCGCCAGCTGCGTCAAAAGGAGTGTGAACGGCGGGTAATAAGCCAGTTGGTTTTTTATTCATAGTCTCAATTCTGTGTTGTTAATCAGAGTGCTAATCGACCCTTTATAATCTCACAGATTGATGGCGTTTGATAGAGCCCCTGTGGTCTCATTCACGCCCATTCTCAAACGAAAACTCAGGTTTTTCAATCGTCTTCCCAGCCTTCGATTTCATCTAGTTTTTGTTTAATCCAAGGAGCATATTTTTCACGCGTCATCATCGCTATCATCATGGCCGCTCCGACAACGATAATCACGCCAAACACCCAGACAGTTCCTAGAATCGCTACCTTGGTCAACATGCCACACAACGACAAAATCAAAAACCCGATTCCCAAATAAACGAACTGGCGAATACGAGTCAGCATACCCATGGCGATACCAAACAGTGACAGTATTGCCAGGACGGCGAGCATCAGTACACCTTCGGTACCACTTGCCCACTTCAACAACATTTCACTGGTGGAAGCAAGATAGATTGCCGAAACTGTCACGTAACGAATTG
>DTSG01000518.1 GCA_012965455.1 Planctomycetaceae bacterium
TTTGCGTCGGGGCGCTCCGCTCGCTTGATTGCTGGTTGCCACTTATCACGATTGGCAACCGCAGCGGTATAGTCCGTTCCCGCGGCCTGTTTTATTTCTTGCTCAAGCTGTTTAACCTCAGCAGTGGCTGTCGCTAGTTTTGCATTCAGCTGCTGGCGGGTTTTTTCAACTTGCGGATCCGCATCGTAAACTCGGTCTGCTTTGTCGACTGCAGCGAACACTGTTTGTAGATTGTAATAATGCTGCTGTGTGATCGCGTCAAATTTATGGTTGTGACAACGGGCACATTGAATCGTGGTGCTAACAAATGTGTTGAGTGTATTAGAAACCATTTCATCACGGTCGATATTACGGGCTATCTGTCCATCCAACTTGGACTCCGCTACTTCCGCGTGCCCAATAAAGTCCCATGGCCCAGCTGCAATAAAACCTAGGCCTAATATCCCATCAGCGGTCTGTGGATAAAGCACATCACCAGCAATTTGTTCTTGTACAAATTGCGAATATGGCTTGTCTTGGTTAAAACTGCGGATGACATAGTCGCGATAGGGCCAGGCATTGGGTCGTAGTTTGTCTTTGTCATAACCACACGTGTCAGCGTATTTTACAACATCTAACCAGTGCCGGCCCCAATGTTCTCCATAGGCTGGCGATGCTAATAACCGATCGACCAGTTTTGAGTAGGCCAGCGGATCACGGTCGGCAACAAAATCTGTGATTGCGGCGAGCGTCGGTGGCAATCCCGTCAGATCGTATGTCAGCCGCCGAATTAGGCTGCGGCGATCCGCCGGAACAGTGGGCGTCAATTGTTTTTCTACCAGCTTGCGAATTACAAATTGGTCAATCGGGGTCCGACTGGGAAATGTGTCGGCAAATGGATTTGCAACTTGCGGGGTCGGTACCGCCTGTAGCGGGCGCCAAGACCACCAGTCTTTGTTGGAGATCGCTGAGGCTTTGAGTTTGAAATCTTGCGGCCACCGCGCACCATTGCTGATCCACGTTTCCAATACTGTTATTTGTTCTTGGGTGAGTGGCGGTTTGTCCTTCGGCATTTCTGCCGCTTTAAGAACATCGATGAAACGGCTATTTTCCGGATCGCCCGCTTCGATGAAACCACTTGCCTGGATTTCATCATAGGATTGTAAAGAAAAGTCACCTTTATGATCTTGGGTATTGTGACAAGCCAAGCAGTGTTGCTGCAGAATCGGAGCAACTTTGTTTTGAAAGTTCTGCAACCATGCATCTTGCTCGTCCGCACAGAGCACGGATGGCGTGAGAGCCAGTAGTAATATCGCCAGAGATTTCATATCTCTTAGAATAACAGATGCTGCGTGCTAATTCGTAGAGATTGGGGGCGGTCAGACGGATATAAACTCTATTGACTCATTTCCGCATCCAACAATTGGGTTTTCCGTTCTTCAACATCATCGGCATTGACAAACAACAATAGCAAGGAAGTGGCTGCCGTTAGGATGCCCATTGCCATGAAGGAATTTGGCACGCCGAAAGCAGTTTCCACATTCCCAGCGAGTTTATTGCCAATTACGTGACCAATGTTTGATAATGTCATGTAGATCGTAAACATCGTGGCCGAAGAAGTTGTCCAAGACATTTTCATCGAATCCGCAATGTAATTCACAACAAAAATAGCTAACAGCGGTTTATACCCCACTGTATAACACCAAACAATATAATTATCCCACGTTCCGTCTGCTGCCCATTGTGTTGCATAACCATCACCCCAATGATCCGCACTTAAAGCAAAGCCGATCGACAATAAACCATAGCCGATCAATCCGATTGTCATCATTAGTTTTCGGCCAAAGCGGTCACCAAGCCACCCAGCACACACTGCCATCAGACATTCGGGTATTCCGGCATATCCCATGACGAGAGATGTATGCTTATAGTGCCAGCCTATCTGCTGATTGCAGACAGTCTTCAATATCGTTTCCATCACTCCCCAGCCAACCAAGCTGATGAGAATCATTGCGGAATAAAACAATGTGGTCCGCAAAGAAAAGCCGAGTATTAAATCTCGCACAATTTCGCTGATGGGCCGAGTAACAATTGTCGGCTCGTTCGTGAATTCCGTGGCACCACCTTTGCTCCAAGGAAATCGCTTGTCGCCTTTTCGTTCGACACAAAATAGCGGGAACAGCATGATGACAAACAACACGGCCATTTGCGCAAACACCGCGCCACGGATTCCGTAGTCGTCCATCACGAATGCTAAAATCGCACCACCGGCAGACACCCCTAATATCTTGCTCGACCACATCAAGCCGTTGACTCGACCCTGTTCTTCGGTCGGCAAGATATCCACTGCCAACGCATCTGTACACACGTCTTGCAAAACTGCGAAAATATTATGGACAAAGAAAATCCACAGCAAATATTTAAACGACATTTTCATGTCCATATTTTCGCCCGTGAGATAGGGCTCGATGACGATAATGCTAATCAAACTAAGTGTCATCAGCAACTGGGCCAGTAAAATCCACGGACGCCGCTTGCCCATCGACTTGAGTTGTAATGAGTCGATCACGGGAGCCCAGATAATTTTGAACGTCCATGGTAATAATGTGAAGGCCGTAAGTGTGCCCAAATCCTCCGATGACAAGTCATGACTAGACATGTAATTCGCCAGCGTGACAGTCATGAATCCCCAGGGTATTCCCTGGGCTAGATAGAGCGCACAGAGAGTGGAAATTCGCTGGGCTCGATTGTCGGCCATCGCCATATGACTAGATCTTTCGCTCTGCCTATTTATCTACTCGTCAGCAACTATAAGGTTGATTGGACAAACTGACGACAATCCAACAGTATGACTGATTCGCGGCGGAAAGTCGAATTTTCCGGCCCTGAGTCAACATCGATTGGCAGAGACACATACGCGCATAAAAAAACGACCCGCCGAAACAGGTCGTTTTTATAGATTGTGTTTGGACACGAAGTCCCGCTGCTTAGCTCATGCAAATAAACAAGGCAAAGAACGTAAAGCCTTCAATCAGAGCAGCGGCAATAATCATCGCTGTCTGAATTTGGCCTGCCATCTCTGGTTGACGAGCCATACCTTCAAAAGCTGAAGCTGCTAGCCTACCAATCCCGCCGCCTGAACCGATGCAAACAAGTCCCGCACCAACAGCACCGAGGCCACCCATTATAGAAGCTACATCCGTAGCTCCATTACCTTCTTGTGCAAAGGCTGGTACTGCCATCATTAATACAGCACCAAGGCTGTACATTCCAATTTTTGCAAATTTATTCACGAAACTATCTCCTACGAAATCTAAAGTCTAGAGGTGGTCTTTTTTACAGCAAGTCGTTGCTGCAAACCAAATATATTGTTGTTGTTTTCTGTTTTCGCCTTCCAAAAGCCGCTCCGCATAAATGCACTTATCGTGCTCTTAAGACAAACTAACCAAGGGGCAAAACAATAAACTACTTGCCGATACTAGTGCCTGTCAACCACCTGCAGAGATAGTTTATTGAGTTTTGAGAAAAACTGTTCAAATCCTTTATTATTGGCTGACAATGCCTGGGTTTATGACCTTTTTCTTAAGCTGGTCGACCACAACGGCGACTAAGATCAATGCTCCATAAATCACCATTTGTCGATATGAATCCACTCCGGCCATATTCAACCCATTTTGGATAACACCCAAAATCAAAGCGCCAATTAACGTCCCAAAAATCTTGCCCTCGCCACCCATCAAACTTGTGCCACCAACCACCACAGCGGCAATCACTTGTAGTTCATAGAACTCGCCAGCCTTGGGCCGGCCCGTTAAAAAATGGGATGCGTCTAACACACCCGCCACGCCAGCGCACAAGCCACACACTATATAGACCGAGATCAACACGGCCATCACTGGTACTCCGGACAACCGCGCGGCGGACACATTGCCGCCGACTGCATAGACATACCTTCCAAACGGAGTGTGTGTCATGACAACATGGGCGGTAATAAACAGAACGACCATTAAGATGATCTGGCTGGAAACGCCCAACACAGATGCATCATAGAGGCTACTAATTGCTGGCGCATCTATCATAACGGCATCCGCTCCACCAGCCAAAATATAGCACGCTCCCCGAGCGACCATCATCAACCCCAACGTGGCCACAAACGGCGGGATCTTAAAGACTGTAATTAACAGACCCGCCACTGCACCGACGACAGCACAGACCAGCATTGCAATTCCAAAGGCTAGTGCCACAGCACCACCATTCGCTTCCGTGCCGCCTAGATAATCCCGCAAACTGACTGCTGTGACCACGGCAGCAAGTGCCATCAAGCTGCCCACCGACAAATCAATGCCGGCCGTAATGATAACCAACGTCATGCCGATCGCCATTATCGCGATAGGCGCGTTTTGATTCAAAATACTCAGCAAATTATTTTTGGTCAGAAAGGATGGCCAGCGGTAGCTCGGTGGTCTAATTACCTTAATCGGTTTTTCGCTGACCTGCGCTAGCCTTGACACGTTCAAGACTTCCCATTGCGAAGCAAAATGGTGCGTAGCGATGACGTCGACATTTTCCCCGGCGGCCAAAGTCTGGGTAAGCTGCAAGATCGCACTGCGCGGCGTGCCACTTACTATGCCAACAACATTTATGCCCCCGGTAACCAGCTCGTCATTAATCGCTTGCGCAAAAGCTCGATCAGCGGCTGTATCCCGTACAACAATTAATACATTTGGATCCGTTCCATATTTCTGCAGCGCGAGTTTAGCTAACTGGCGGCCAGCCGCTGGATCTTCCGGATGAATATCCGTTACCGTCAATGCACTAATGGCTGCACAAAGTAACAGCAGTACAAGCAGCATTCCATGGTCCACGATTTGTTTTTTTAGGGACCACTTTTTTGTTGGTGTAATCTTAGGTGCGGTCATGCTGGAACCACCACAGGCTGCTCTTGTGATTGGTCGCTCGTAGCGTAGCGCATAATATCTTCTGGGGTGACTTTTTGCTGAGACGATTTATTATCTAGGATACCCGTTACTTGTCCTTCACGCATTACAACAATCCGGTCACTCATGGCTAACACCTCTGATAAATCCGAGCTAATCATAATAATTGCCTTCCCTTGCTCGGACAATTCGTTCAACAGCTGATAGATCTCATATCTGGCCCCAACATCAATTCCCCGCGTTGGCTCATCAAAAATAATGACATCCGCGGTGCTCTGCAACCATTTAGCGAGCACCACTTTTTGTTGGTTTCCGCCCGATAGCGTTTCCGCTCGTTGGTGTACATCTGAGATGCGAATATTAAGCGTGTCACAATAATGTTGAAAGCTATTTCGCTCCCGCCGGTGAACCAGCATCCCTTTTGATGAAAAGTCTGCTAGGTTCGGAAGTCCAAAGTTGTGCTGGGTTGATTGAGTCAGTATTAACCCCTGGCTCTTTCTATCCTCGGTCAACAGACAAATCCCAGCCGCTATTGCTTGCCGTGGAGATTTCAACTTGAGCACTACACCATCGAGCGTGATTGTCCCTTGGTCTGGCAAATCAGCGGCGAATAGCATGCGAGCAACTTCTGTTCGCCCGGCACCAACTAAACCCGCAATTCCCAGAACCTCTCCTCGATGAGCCGTAAAGGAAACATTCTTGACGGCCGTGCCGCGAGTTAATCCGTCAACCTGCAAGCGTGGTTCACCAATCACTGAACATCGCGGCGGGAATTCTTCAGCGAGCGAACGACCCACCATGTTTTCAATAATTTGGTCGCGGCTTAGATCGACCGCTGGTTGCGTCGTAATGTGTTCACCATCTCGCAAGATCATAATGCGATCAGCCAGTTGTGCGACCTCGTTGAGGCGGTGGGTGATATAGATTATACCAATTTCTTGACTGCGTAATTCAGCAACGATGTCAAATAAGCCCTCAGCTTCTCGGGGCGACAGCGCTGCGCTAGGTTCATCCATTACCATGATTTTTGTATTTAAAGCCAACGCCTTGGCAATCTCGACAACTTGCTGGTCCGCGACGCTTAGCTCACTACAAAGCTTATCCGGATCTATTTGGCTACCAATCCGATTCAACAACGCTATTGATCGCGTGCGTTCTGTTTTTTGTGAAATTGGTTTTAGCCAGTGCCGGCCGTGACCCAAGAAAATGTTTTCTCTAACTTTCAATGTGGGGATCAGCGTAAACTCTTGGTAAATAATACTTATGCCCAATCCTCGAGCAGCGCGTGGATTGGCAATCGTTACTCGGTCACCGTCAACTTTGAAACTACCGCGATCACTTTGATGAACCCCGCCTAGCGTTTTTATGAGTGTACTTTTACCGGCGCCGTTTTCACCCAATAGTGCCAATACTTCGCCACGAGCAAGAGTTAAAGAGACATCTGACAAAGCTCGGACGCCGGGATAGCTCTTTGTTAAGCCTTCAATTTCAAGCAGCGGTGGAGTAACTAACATTTATTGGTCTAACTGCAAATCCGGGTCTGATTTTGCATCGGCTTGGCGATACAGGGATGTTGGAATGAGCTCGACTTGTTCATATTCTTCACCAGATTGAAAAGCCATAAACTTCTCCATGATTACTTGTCCCATTTTCTTAGGGAACTGAATTGGGTCTGCGTATATTTTTCCCTGAGCGATTGCTCGTTTGCCAGCTAATGCCCCATCGAATCCTACGATCGAAATCAACTCCGCTTTTTTTGCTTCATCGATAGCGTCCCAAGCGCCTAAAGCTGATGGATCGTTAATCGCAAAAATTCCTCGGATGTTTGGGTGCGCCTGCAAGCTATCTACAGTCGCTCGATAACCGATACTTTGATCACCGCCACCGTTAATCTCACTAACAATGGTTATCTGCCCCGCTTCGCGGCCTTCGTTGTGGCTGGCAATCACCTGTTTAAAACCCTGCACTCTTAATACACAAGAATTTGCCTGCTTGAAATCCAAGACTAATATCTCCCCGCCTTCATCGCCTAGGGTTTCAATCATTGCTTGGCCTGCCAGCTCACCACCTTGGAAATTGTCAGTGCCAATATGCCCCGCAATCTCTATGCCATCCGCTACGCATTGTAAGTCACACGTAAAAACCGGAATCCCTGCTTCGTTGGCTTGTTTAATGGCCGGCCCTATTGCTAATCGATCCGTCGGATTTAACACAATTGCTGCGACACCTTGACTAATAAAATCTTCTATTTGGTTCGCCTGTCGCTTTACGTCAGAATCAGCATCCATCGTAATAACTTCATAGCCCTCTGACTTGGCGGCGGCTGTCAAGCTTTGTGATATTACAACAAAGAATGGGTT
>DTSG01000519.1 GCA_012965455.1 Planctomycetaceae bacterium
CGCATCGTTGATTAAGGATTTGTCGGCACCAAAATTTGTAGTCCGACAACGGGCTATGAATCGATTGGTAGCGATTGGTGCGGACGCAATACCTGGACTTAATGTCGCCATTCGCGAGGGCAATCGGGAAACTCGTTTTCGCGCCGGACGAGTACTCGACGCAGTTGAACAAAACGTATTGCAGCAAAAACTAGAACAATTCATTAAGGCCGGAGTTGGTGATGTAAACGTCAACTTGCCGAGCTGGAAAGCGTTTTGTGTGATAATTCCCGAGACGGCTGAATCTCGGCGTGTATTCGCTCAAATTAGCCGCGCTGAACCGCGGCTTTGCAGGTCGATTGAGCACGGGGCAGCGTACGCGGGCAAAGAGATTGATCGACGTTGTGCAGCAATCCAGGTGGCGTTGCAAGAGAATCGAATGAATACTGTTTCGCTCGGGACCATTGCCGGGTTGCTCTTTGCTGCGGGAGTTGACGATGTAAAGATGAATCGTTATAGCGTCAAAACGATATTTGGATTATGTAATCAGGCGACGTTTTCGGGTCAATTGCGGGTTCGTAGCAATACCGGCGTATATACTTATCCCACGGATACTAACGCCAATATTATGCGAGAGTTGTTTGCTGGTTGCTTAATGCATTGTGAAAGTTGGGATGCACAGCTGGCGTTTTCATTGGCAATGAATCTTAATATCCCGCAATCTTTACCGCGGGCGCTTGAATTAGTTCGAGACAAACAAACTCCCTGCCATGTTATGCAAACGGTGATGATCGCTATCGCAATGTTCGGTGATAAAGACGACATACCAGTGTTGGAATTGCGCGTGGACGACAAGTCCTTTTGCGGCGTGACGCAACGAATTAACAACGTGCAATACCAGACGCAATTGCGGGACGTAGCAATTGCAGCAATGTTAGTCTTGGCGAAGGAGGATCCTAAACGCTACGGGTTCCCACGTATCCTAGTGAATGCAAGCGGCCAGTTCAGCTACTCGCGCGTAGGTTTTGCCGATGACGAAGCACGTGGTAAGACACGGACTAAATGGGATACATTTCGCGCTACATTAAAAGTGCCACGTTTGGGCGGGAAATGACTCGCGTGGATACAGATCTCTCAGCGATCTCAGAACCGATAGGTAACGTGCCCAACCTTTCAGCCGGAAATCGCCAGCGATTTCGATTAACTGAGGGTCAAGTTGAATCGTTTCACAAACAAGGGTTCGTGGTAGGTAATGAACCACTGACAGATGAATTCGTAGACCTGCTCTGTGGCGACTTAGAATACTTGACTTCGTCTGATAACGTAACGAATCCACTGTGGCACGAGTGCCATTTGAATGAATGCGACAATGGCAGCGATGTTTTGTTTCACGCGCTAGGTGCGTGGCGAATATCGGAAAGTTTTCATGACCTGCTATGGCAACCAGCGGTAACTATACCAGCAACTCAATTGTTAAATGCTGACGTGCGTTTCTGGCACGACCAATTATTCTTTAAACCGCCGGAACACGGTGGCGGCGTGGCGTGGCATCAAGATTATTCGTATTGGGCTCGAACGACTCCGATGGCTCATCTCACATGTTGGGTGGCGCTTGAGGATGCGACGATCGCTAACGGGTGTTTGCATTATATCGCCGGTAGCAGTCACTGGGATTTGCTGCCGATTACCGGACTTGCTGGTGACATGCAATCTATTGAACAGGTGTTAAGCGATGAACAGTTTGCTGCGTTACAAAACCCTCAGCCAATTGAGTTACAGCGGGGACAGATGGTATTTCATCACCCACTGACGGTCCACGGAAGCTTTCAAAATACCACCGATAAATCGCGACCAGCGGCGGTAATTAATATGCTAGCGGACGGAGTGGTGTCAAACAGCACGGAGTCACTACTTGCCGGAACACCGGTGATTGCGGCGGGAACGCCTGTGGGCGGTCAATTTTTTCCACTTCTACGA
>DTSG01000520.1 GCA_012965455.1 Planctomycetaceae bacterium
TTCGTAAGTGCGCGGGTTGAAGCGGTACATGCCTGATGCGTGATCTTCTTGATTAGTCTGCCACGGGCTTTCGACATTTGAAACTAAGAAAACCCCGCGTTGGTAGTAAAGAAATCCATCAGGACCAATCGTTAAATTGTTAGCAGCGTGGTGGGTGTCGCCAGAATCAATGCCACTCAGCAATACGATACGCTCGTCGGCAACATCGTCGCCATCGGTGTCTTTCAAAAACAACAATTCAGGAGCTGAGGCAACTACGACGCCACCGTTCCAGAATTCAAAGCCAGTGGGATTGTGCACGTAGGCAAAAGTGATACATTCATCAGCAACGCCATCGCGATTTTCATCCGGAAAAATCAACAAGCGGTCGTCCATTTTTTTGGACGGCCGCCATTTCGGGTAAGTCGTCCAGGCGGCGGCCCATAGTCTGCCACTAGGATCAACTCCGAGTTGCACGGGGTTGGCGAGTTCGGGAAACATTGCTTCAGAAGCGAAGAGGTTGGCTTGCAAATTCCCTTTTAAGGTGAATTTGTCGATGCCGTCTTCGCCGCTGATGTAATCGTTCGAGCCGAGCTTGCTAACACCGCCCTGAAGTTGCGGTTTTTCGAGGTTACTGATGACTTCGATGTCGTCGGGCATGTTTGAATCATCGGCAGTTATTGTTTTGCCGTTGGCCGCCGCCCAAATAACTTTATCGCGGCTGGCAGTGGTTACATCGAGTTGGGTGAGTTCATGTTGCAGAACGATCGCGTTTGTTTGCCCGTCGGTAAACGATAAAGTTGAACGTGAGCCCCATACATCGTTGCCGTCGGTCGCGCGGTAACGGTTGAACCAATGCCAGTTTTTGTCGAGGACAGCATTGCGAACCGGAGTAACACTAGAGTTGGCCATATCTGGTTTGTCACCCAGCAATGACCACACCATTTCGATACCGAGTTCATGACTGCCTTCAACTGTGGGGTGGATACCGTCTTGAGTGATGTAGGTGTGCGAGTTGTTGGCGAAGAGTCGTTGTGAAATTTCAAATAAATCAATTAAGCCACAGCCTGTGGTTTGTGCCGCGTTGCGGGTGGCTTGGGCATACGCCGCCAACCGCATATTGTTGTTGCGGCCGTTAGGTAAGTTAGGGTTGTTTAAGTTTTCGTGGGCAAGCGGTGAAACTAAAACGATACGCGGCGCAGACTTGCCGTTGTATTTTTTGCTGCGCGACTCGTTGACCCAATCGACTAATGATTGTTCGTAGCCGGTTGGGTCGCCATCAAATGATTCGTTGTAGCCGAACATCGCAATGATGACATCGGCTTTGGAAATTGTTAGATAGTCGTCGGCAGCTGTGAAGCCAGAATTGCGCGGACGATGATCGAGTCGATCACCGCTAAACCCGTGGTTGCGAATGACCATATTTTTGTCAGCCGATTCGATTTGCAAGTATGTCTCAAACCATCCATGGTGTTGCATGCGATCGGCAACTCCGCCACCGATTATTACGACGTGGTCGTTGTTGTTGAACTGTATTTGAGGGACGCGTTGGGTGATGGGTGCTTTGCCGCACGCTAGCAATATTACAGTTAGGGTCAGGAACTTTTTCACTGAAACAAGTCTAGCGAAACTGCTATTATTTAGCGATGTTGTTATCAGCACTGTTAATGATGTCGCAATCTCCACAATGGTTGACTTACCAAGGTGATGCCGAGCAGGCGCCAGGCTTAGGTCAACGCGTCGTGTTTGTTGCCGGCGATGAAGAATACCGCTCTGAAGAGTCACTGCCGTTGCTGGCACGTACCATGAATGCGCTAGGCTTCGAGTGTGTGGTGCTGTTTAGTCAAAACAAATTAACGGGTGAAATAGATCCTGATGAATCGACCTATCTTCCTGGGCTGCATCTCATTGATGACGCCGATTTGTTGGTATTGCAATTGCGCTTCCGTGAATTAGTTGACACCGACATGAAGCATG
>DTSG01000521.1 GCA_012965455.1 Planctomycetaceae bacterium
ATCGTATGGTGACTTGCTTTGACACTAGATTTGCCTGGATGCCGCGGACCATCGTCTCCGCGGAAAACTTCAGACCCGGCAGCCTCAACCGCTTCTATATTTTGTATTTGCTCGTAATACACGCCATACACAATCGCTGAAGCAACAAAGGCACCCAGCATTTGCGCTGTGATAAACGGCACCACACGGTTCCATGGTAACGTCCGCCGACAGGCCATCGCAATTGTCACCGCCGGGTTAATATGAGCACCGGTAACTCCACCAGCCACATACACGGCCAGCATCACAGCCACGCCCCATCCAAAGTTGACTGACAGATAATCACCATACTGGAACTCAGTGATTTTTTCGGCGTAACGACCTAGCTCGCCCTGAGACAAAGGTACACTGACTTTACCCAATGTTACCTGCGCATTGACACCAAGTCCAAATAACATCAGGACCATCGTACCCAAGAACTCCGCGCTCATATCTCGTAGTGTCGTCTTACTTAGGCTGACCATAATTCGATCCTTGGTTCACACAATCGCTAGTGGTAACAATACTCTGCTCTATTTTGTGACATCTATCGTCAAATGTCCACGCAACTAAATGTTAAATTTATGCGAAGATGATTTCAATCTTCACTTTCAGGCATTGGTTGAAATTGAACCGCATTGGCGGATTGTGCTAGCAGGTACCCACCGTTGCTACAGATTAAGCAGCTTCTTGAATGCGTACACTTGCAATTCTCGCGCGAGCAACTGATACGCGGCGCGGTGTGGTAACGGCGCACGATCGGCCCATACCGGTAGATTTCCAAGCAACTTGGTTAGCTGCGCGATTGAATTGGCGGTAGAAGCCTTGCTGGGGTTGTCCTGTAGCAAGACCTTATCCAATTCCCAACTCATTACCGTGCCGACTTGCGCATCCAGATAAGGCTCTCGCTGCCCTGGGGGCAACTTCACGTATTCCACAGCACGGCTTAATAACCAAACTTCGACGAGGGCAAACGCATTGGACTGCAGACGTTCCTGATGGCCCAAGTTCAATTCCAAATTTATTCCACTGCGGCCGACATCTCCCGCAAAAGCTGCTGCTAAGCGTTCTGCCAATTCTTGACGCATCTTGATGTCCTGTGTTAACAGATCCTCGGTGCACAACCAATACAAAACCGCACAGTGCATGGACTGCTGCAAGTCTGGTTGTTGTTCTATATCCGCCTCCATCACCCACTTATCAATTTGATCAAACAGTGCAAACTGACTCACAACCACACCAGTTGTCGACGGTCGACGAGCGTAAACCTGCCTATGGATATCTGCCCAAGACATGACGGCGGTCAATTGAGCACCCAAAAAAACAACTTGTTCACTGACTGGCAGACGATGAAATTCAGCGCTGCGAGTGTAGAACCAATGCCGCGTCAGCTCGTCAATATTTCGTTCAAGTAAGGACTGCGTGCCAGCACCTAGTGATTCACTTGTCTTCCCTAATGGCGACCAGCCACGTTCAAGCTCGTATTGAAATCGGTTTACCAAATCATCCTTAATCTTGTCATCTTGCGATTCCAATTCAACAAGCACCAACCAGTAGGCCAGTTTATCCAATGGTGTCGAATCTACCTCTGGGTAACTTCCAATCCACCATCGCCATTGTCCGAACGACAACGTTGCTCCGGTTGCGACAAGCAAAAACACAAATACTAATATTCGTTTGGATTTCATATTTTTTAACCCGTGACCAAAACTCTTATTAAAACTGGAGTCTGCCCGGAGAACAAAAAGAACAAGGCAATAACATTCAATCAACCGTTCCCGCGATTCTAATCACGATTTTACATCAACGCGAGACCAACATAAAACGTTGCGGTGAAATTCGTGGACGCAAATCATGTCTCCCATAATGGGTTTGTCGGGAAGTTATTGTATTTACTTACATTTCATAAATCTGGTACATATGATTAAACCGTCGCA
>DTSG01000522.1 GCA_012965455.1 Planctomycetaceae bacterium
GGTATTAGGAACAACACAATAGGTGCAAAATTTATCGCAGCCAATTTGGATTCGCAGATAAGCCTGATAGGGTGTCGGTCGCATCGTCGGATCGCGCAGCGGGTCAAACGTAAGATGACTTTTACGAATGTCATCTTGCGAACCATCGCGGCGACCTAGTCCGACTGCCATCTCATGCTCTCCGCCGGCTCTGATTTTCTCAATCAAGGCAGGTATTTCCTGCAACTGACCTGGTCCGACAATTAAATCGACATACGGTGCTCGATCAAAAATTGTGGTCTGGTCTTTTTGTGCCATACATCCTATGACTCCAATGATCTTTTCGGGATGACGACGCTTCAGTAGCTTTAGCCTTCCCAGAGCACTGTAAACTTTGTCTTCAGCATGAGCTCGGACACTGCAGGTGTTGTAGAGAATTGTATCTGCTTGCTGTACATCATTGGTTAACTCATACCCGTGCTTGCGTAGGTCGGCGACAACCATTTCACTATCAAGCATATTCATTTGACAGCCGACCGTTTCGATGTATAAGCGGTGGTTCATGTAATTGGATTCTTGATGCAAAAAGTTGTGTAACACTGTCAGGAATCCGTGGTCTAGTCCAGCGGGTTCTGTGACATAAATTCCCGTTGCGGGAACTCTTCAGGATAATACGACCGAGGGAGTTTGGCGAGTTCAAATATTGGTTTAATATCAGAGAACAATCCGTTGAGAATCAGGGGTGTTTGGAAAAATCATCCTGAGGGTGAAATCGGAAGAAGCTGCCCACATTGAGCAGATTCTTCAGCCAATAAGACGATTTCCATAGCTTGCTGTGCTTCCTTAGCAGTAATGATATTGATAGGCAGGTCGTGATGGATGCATTTGGCGAAATATTCTAATTCGGCCTTTAGTATCCCTGTTTGGCGTTGGTCGGTGACCTGCGGCCAATACATCGTATCTTTATATTTTGTTTCCTTGAGAGTTTGCACTTTGAGTCCGGTTTTACTGCAATTGATACTGATTTGACCGGCAGTCCCCACGATTTCCATCTGTGCGTCGATAACAGTAGGAGTGTTTTGGGGTAGCGCCCAATTGGTTTCAATAACAGCAATCGTTTCGTGGTCGGCCGCTGGATCTGAAAAGTCAAACATGGCCCATGAAATATCAGCGTATTTGAAATCATGGACGCGTACATTTTTAGCCATTACGCTGAGTGGGCGTCTGCCGAGCATCCACATTACCAGATCTAGATCGTGGATGCCGTCACCGATCAGGGGAGAGATTTTATCGAGGCGAATATTTCCTGCTACGGTGGGTAGATTGCGGCGCGCATGTATGGAGCAAATCGTTCCTATATCTCCCGACATAATGGACTCACGCGCGAGTGCGTAACGGGGGTCAAAGCGGCATATATGGCCGACCATAAATTTGCCGTCGCTGTGTTGTGAACACTCTTGGATCTGCAGACATTGCTCAAGTGTCGCGGCCATTGGCTTTTCCAGCAGCACGTGTTTGCCTGCTTGTAGTGCAGCGATTGCAACTTGGAAATGATCTTCCCAATGTGTCACAATCGAGACAACATCGACTGCTCGGTCAGCAAGAATATCCTGATAATCAGTTGTCGTGTTCGTGAGTTGCAGGTCGCTCGCGTGAGATTGTAATGTCTGTGCGTTTCGAGAGCAGGCTGAATGTAAATGCACGCCAGTTATCTCACGGACCGTTTCGGCATGAATCTTCCCGAAACGTCCGAGTCCAATGATTGACCAATTGAGTGGTTGCATAATAACGTTAGCCCGTTTCATTATTTGAGATCTGCTGGCAATCCATTATCAAATCGCTCGGGCTCTGGAATTGCTTCGGTTATTAATTTCCACGAGTCTCCGTTTTCCCGCAGTGCTGAATGGTCAGGACTTTTGTAGGAGATATGAAGATGATTTGTCTGCAGCGGGTGTCCCGTAGCGAGACGTCCTTGCATGGCCGAATCCAGCATTCCAGATACCAGCAGTGTCCGCTGGACGGGGTAGGGAGCTGAGCCGTTGCGGAAGTGTGTTTGAATGGAGTGGGCGAGAGCTTTGAATAGATTGCGATTTTGCCATGGTCCGACATAGAAACTCGTTGCCAGCGGGGCTGCACTGCCTTTGATGCGACAAGCAAAATTCCACCGTGTGCTGCTTTTTCCCACGCGTAAAATAGTCGCTTTGAGCCCATCCACGTAATCGTAGACAATGGCGTGGGGCGTGATCTTAACTTCACCCTCGAGTTTGCCGAAATCTCCAATCGAATGCCCTAATTCCGCCTTCATTGCCGCATCGGCTAATTCCATATCAAAAATTCCAGCTTGGGCTGCCTGATATACTTGGTCACCCTCGTAAAACGTCAATCGCTTGACCCCTGTTTCACCACCACGGCGATTTTCAACCATCGATTGCAAGACTTCTAATGCATGGAAATCATAGGATTCGACAGGTCCACCATGAATGGAAATGGCTTGCACAATGCGTGCACCTTTTTTGATTTCAATTGCCGGTTTGCGTTGTGCTAGTGGAACACTGCTGCCAGCGAGAAAAGGAATGTTATATTGTTGTGCCGTCGCGACCATTTCTTTGGCCCAATCAAACCGATAACTCAGATGCTTGTCGTTAAACAGTGGTACGAATGATTTCGATTCCTTCATGACCGCCACGATCTGATCAAAAAATCTCTTGCGTGGATACATGCGCTGACCACGATCGTTGACTGGGTAGTTGCCATGTTCGGCGATCGATAGCACCGCATCGACTGCCAGTTTATCACCGCCTACACAAACGGCTTCCCGAATCGTCTTGAAAACTGGAATCCCATATTTCTTAGAAACTTGGTCCGTCATGTCACCGGCAGGTTGCTGGTCGCGGTACAAACTGACGACTTCAACTCCAGGGTCTGTTTTCTTGCCGCAGAATAAATAAGGCTCTAAGAAGTTTTCTAGGAGTACATGTGCATGGCTGCGATATGTAAATGAGGTGTAGATGGCAGCGACACGGGGGCGCTTTCCCGTTTCAGCAAGCATGGTCGCTGCCCATGAGTCCAGTCCGCTTAGACTGGTGAGAAGCGGAGTTACCGCCAGTGTTTTAAGAACGGCACGTCGTGTTTGTTTTTGCGAGGTCATGGTATTTCACCTACCGTATGTTTATGTTTAGCTAGTGCCTCTGCCTCTGAAAAAAGAAGGTGGGGTTGGACTAAAAGAAAAAGTACATCATGAACATTGCGGTTGCCGCTAGCAGACCAGCGTAGGTTAAGTCGCTGCGGAGAATGTATTGACCCCGAGACATCCCGCTATCGTCGGTTTTGAATTTTCCGAGTATTTCACCGCCATAGACTCCGAGAGTCCAGAATGCTGCAAAACAGGCTGCCAGAGTTGGCGTCAGCAACGCTTGATCGGTGAGCCATCCAAGGAGGGCAAAAATCAAAAGTGACAGGCAGAGCGTTTTAGCGAGTACTTTTAAGCGTGTTGGTTTATGACCTCCCAGTCCCGTCCACGTAAGCTGGGATTTTTCGGGATCACTGGGCGTCAATAAGCTAATAACGACAAATACGATTGCTGAAAGACCTAGTACAACAACGACTCGGTGGAAGAAGTTAAGCGTAGGTCCAAACATTTCTTGTAGCGCTGAAATATTGGGACGGATGTCTTTAAGAATAAATGCATCGAACTCATGTTGGTTCATCTCGTGCAGGTTTTGGCTCAGATAACTTTGAGGAAAATTACCGGCATTAAAATCAGACACGCTCGCTCGATCTAAGGCGATGTCATAAAGCGGTCGGGGCATGTCACTGTCGTAAACTTGGACGACGACCCAGGAGAGCACAATCCCAGCGAGGATCGTATAAAACGCCGCTGGGGCAGTACCTCGTTTCCAGAAAATACCTAACACAAAAGCGACGAGCAGTCCCGGTGTGAGATAGTTTTGATAGTTTGCAATCTGCAAGAAGAAGTTCTCGTTGGAATTAGGATCCATGACAAATAATGCCATCAGGATCGCCGTGATCATTAAAACGACGATGGTGACGCGGCCCGTGATGATGAGCTCTCGATCGGACGCATCTTCGTGAAAATATCGTTTATAAATGTCGATGGAAACGATCGTTGCCGCTGAATTCATCATTGAATCGATTGAGGAGAGGATTGCCCCGATTACGCCGGCGGCAATTAAGCCAACTAATCCAAAGCCGATGGGCGAAATGAATCGTGTGACTAATTTTGGAAAAACGGTGTCAGGGGCAATGTCATTTACCATCGCTTGTGCTGCTGCTCCCGTGGCTTCATTCATCAGCAGATAATAGGCACAGACACCAGTTGCAATCGAGAAGAAGGGGATGGTTAGCTTTAGAAAACCAGCTGAAATGATTCCGACTCGAGCTTCTTTATCACTAACGGCGCCTAACGCACGCTGCACAATAAATTGGTTCGTACCCCAATAGAAACAATGCATACACATCAGGCCTGTCAATACGCCGGTCCAGGGAAGGTCTTTGTGGTAGGTCGGTAAGTAGATTTTCATTTTAGCAGCGTCACCTGCGGCGGCATCGAGATCAAGCATTTCATTCCAACCGAGTTGAGAAAAAACCAACACAGCAAGTCCGATACCGGCAATTAGCATGAGAACCGATTGAATAATATCCGTATAAACGACTGCCTTGAGCCCGCCGACAATTGTGTAACTACCAGCAATGACGCCCAAGGCGATTACAAACCACGTATAGTGCGGCATGGATACTTTGGAGCGCGGCGCTTGGACTTGAAATTGACTCGAGATCGCACTGTCTGGTGGGTTTGAGATATCATTTGCAGCGGCTGTCAGTTCTGTGGTAGTGGAGGAGTCTTCCTGGATGATGGCATTTCCGCCCAGCAGTTCACAAATGGTGCGCGAACCGATATAGAGTGCTGGTACCATTTGCACAAAGGCCATGATGATAATCATAATAACGGCATAAGAAACGCGACTGCGATCGTCATAGCGTTTTCCTAGATATTCAGACAATGTGTAGAGATTCAATTTTCGATAGACCGGTAGAAAGCCATAGCACAAGAAAAGTAAGCCGGCGATAGCGCCTATTTCAAAGTGACTTTGGGCAAATCCGATACTGAAGCCAACGCCCATCATGCCGACCATGTGATTCGCACTGACGTTACTACCGAAGATCGAACCAGCAACGGCAAACCACCGCAATTTTTTACCTGCTAGGAAATAATCTTCGGACGTTTCTTCCTTGCGGCCCGCGATTAATCCGACAATCATTGCTCCAATGATCGTGGCGAAAAAAATGATGTAATCGCTAGCTGTAAGTTGAAGTGCGGAAATCATAGTTGCCTTGAAAGAGGTAAGGTTAAGTTGCTAAGTCACGTAGAGATTGATAGCCTTGTTGTGCCACGGCGAGTGGGTTTTGTTGCCACAGATCGACATTAAAGAGTTCCAGACTAACACTTCCTTTATACCCGATTTTGTGGAGCATCTCGAATTCTAATGCCAAATCTATCGGACCTGCGCCAAGCATCATACGATCAGGGTCGGTTTGCTCACAGCATTTAATTGTCGGGTGTGCATCGTTAATGTGAAAATGACTGAGGTGCTCGGCGGGAATTCGTCCTAGCAGAGTGCGATCGGAATGGCTGTTCCAAGTGTGGAAAGAGTCAGCGATTAGCGTGGCGCTGCCGCCGATGGATTGGATGATCTTCCACGCGTCATCGAGGGTCGCTAGCCCTTTGAAAAAGCTGATGTATTCCAGCGTCGGACGGGTGCCAATTGCGTCACCAATTTCTAAGAGGTCGCCAAATCGATCGGCTAATTGATTTTGTTCACACGGTTCGCGAGGAGGCGTAGCTACCACGAACGGTGACCCGAGGCGGGCAGCAAGTTCCATGCGTCGACGGGCTTCATCGAGCAGCAGTTGATATTCTTTGCCAATCGCCTCACCCCATCCGCGAATGGCAATCATACAGGGAAGTTCGAGTCCGTTGTCTGCTAAAGCGTGTTCGACATCTCGGACTTCCCCACCCTGACCGATGTATTGGTAAATATCATTGATCCATAATTCGATGCCGGCAAAACCGGCCTCCGCAGTGATTTGGATTTTATCGAGCAGCGGTTGAGGCTGAATTGTCGAAGTGTTTAGGCAAAGTTTCATTTGTCGTGAGAGCAGATGGAAATAAATGATCTAAGGGGAATTCCGAGGTGCCTTGTGCCCGCTCGTCGTCATAAAAACGGTTTGCGCCTCACCAGCGGTTTATGGTCATTGAGTTTTACTGTCGACTGGTTTCCCAATCCCAGTTAGCGGCCAGTTCTTGATTGATTACCGAACCACTAGGCCATTCATTACGAGATAATGCGACGATATAAGTTGCTGCTTCGCAGGCCATGTCCGAAAGACTCTTTTGGTCAGTACCGGCGACGTGCGGCGAGAAGACTGCGTTGTCGAGTGTGAGTAATGGGTTGTCCGCTGAGGGAGGTTCCTGTTGGAACACGTCGAGGCCGGCGGAATGTAGTTTGCCATTGCTCAGTGCGTCATATAAATCCTCTTCGACAACTAACCCACCTCGAGCCGTGTTGATAAAGATGGCATCGTTTTTCATCTGTCCAAATAAATCAGCATTGAACATGTTGCGAGTTTCATCATTTAATGGGCAATGCACACTAACCACATCCGCTTGTGCTAAGAGTTGATCAAGTTCGACGAGTTCAACACCGTGTTCTTGAATGAATTCCATGTTGGGGTATTGGTCGTAGGCCATTAGTTTCATCCCCATTGCTTTGTAACGCAAAGCGGTGCTCCGACCAATTCGACCAAGACCGACGATCCCTGCGGTTAATCCGCGGATAGGACGAGGTAGCACTCGGTCCCAGCGGCCCGCGCGACAAATGTTGTCCATCTCGCGGAGGTTCTTGGCGGCTGCTAGCAATAACAGCAGCGACAGCTCAGCGACTGCTTCGTGATTCGAGTTGGGGGTAATGGTTAAGGGAATGTTGAGACTAGTCGCTTCGGCAACATTGACCTTATCAAATCCTACGCCGCAACGAGCGATGACTTTATAATCTGGCAAGCGACTCAGGATGTTGTGGTTGTAGGTTTCACTACTGGCGATCGCAGCGGACACTCCGGCAAGTTGTTCCACGACTTCATCGTTACTGTGATGGCCTCGTGCAAGTGTGGAATCTGCGGGAAAGCTTATATCAAACCCGCCTTCTTTTAAAATGTCGATATGAGGGCCGTCTTGGTCGCGGAGGGCTTCCGT
>DTSG01000523.1 GCA_012965455.1 Planctomycetaceae bacterium
ATCTGCAGCACATGTTCGCTATCTTTGCCGGCGCGATTGAGTCGTTCTACTTCGAATAATAGAAATTCGAGATTACAGGGAGTCGGAAATTTGGGGACATTCGGATTGGCGATGCTGTACCCAAAACCACCCCACTGAGAATCAAATCGTTCCTGCAATGCATCAACGGTCGCTGTGAATACTTTTTCATCAAGAACCTCGAGGGTGCGTGGGATACGTGCTTCCAATTCTGACTTCACCGCATCTGTAACTGCGACCGCCTGTTTACTGACCAATTCTGGATCGTCGATCCACACTTGGGACAGCTTTTGGATGATCGTCAAGAAACCAGGAATACCACGACGGTCTCCATCTCGAGCGGGGAAGTACGAGCCACCTGTGAATGGTTTCGAGTCCGGTACTAAAAAGACGCTCATCGGCCAGCCACCACGTTGTGTTAAAACCTGAACTGCTGCCATGTACACTTGGTCAACGTCGGGGCGCTCTTCACGGTCTACCTTTATACAAACATAATGCTTGTTAAGAAAATCCGCTATTTCCTTATCTTCAAACGATTCCCGTTCCATAACATGACACCAGTGACAACTGGAATAGCCGATGGACAAAAATATGAGTTTATTCTCTTTCTTGGCCTTGGCGAATGCTGCATCACCCCAGGGATACCAATCGACTGGGTTGTGAGCGTGGCTAAGTAAGTAGGGACTGGTTTCATTAACAAGGTGGTTCACGGGACCTTTTTTTTCTGGGTCAGCACCAAACAACAAATTGGAGCACACAACAGCGGCTCCAAAAAATAACGCCAGGGAAATTATCATCAAGAACAAATAGTTATTTTTCATAGCATTACCTACTTACTGCTTTCCATTTATACCATGAATAGAATGTACAGGGTGTATCAGCCAACATCAGATACAGAGATAGACTAAGCAGAATCCTCTTGTTTGATATCTTATTCCAAACGAGAGTACCTCTCAAATTAATAGCCGGAAGACCGATTCTATTCGGCGCGATTAACCAAGGTCTTTTAAGAATGCATCTAGGTCATCGTCATCATCAACTGTCACTTTAGGTTTTTCACTAGGTGCAGCCCAAGGATCATCCGCGGCGACTGGTTGAGCAGCCGGAACTGGAGTATCTACGGCAGTTTCTGCTGGTTCTTCATCAACCGCTCCGGCCAATTCGGTCAATGATGGTAAGTCTTGAGCAGCTAGTCCTTCTTCGACCGCAGTAGCAGAGACTTCAAAGTCACCTAAGTCCAACATTTCTGCCGATGGAGGTGTGTCAGGAGGGGTGCTCACTTCAAAATCTGGTAGATCAAGGATCTCGGCTGGCTCTGATGAGGCGGGATCGCCTGCAGCGTCTGCTAACACTTCGAAATCACCCAAATCCACCATGTTGCCAGCAGCCTCACTCGGAGCTGGTATTTCAACAGGTGCTGGCTCCGTTGCAGCAGGTGCTGGCTCCGTTGCAGCAGGTGCTGGCTCCGTTGCATCTGATACCGGCTCCGTTGCATCAGGTGCTAGCTCCGTTGCATCAGGTGCTGGTTCCGTTGCAGCGGGTGCTGCCGCCATGACTTCGGTATCCGCAGTATCGACTGTGCCTAAATCAAAGGCCTCGCCTTCGGACGCATGATCCGAGGCTATCGTGTCCTCAGACGATGCACCATTGTATTGAACTTCCATAACGACTGCACCGAGCTTCAATTGACTGCCTGAATCGACTGCTGAAGTGCTATCAACTCGCGAACCATTCACAAAAGTACCATTAAGCGAAGCAAGGTCTCGGACCTGAACGGACCCACTATCCTCAAATACTTCACAATGTTTGCGGCTCAGCAATGGGTGCTTGATTGTAAATGTCGCGTCTTTGCCACGACCAATAATTACGGGCAATGTGACGCTTACTGTTTTAAGCGGCTGACCGTCTTTGTAAACTAATAAATCAACGTTCATAGATTAATGCTTTACAAGGTAATACCAACGAAGAAGAGTATATTGTTCAATTGTTGGTTCGTGCCATAGAATAGAACCGAAGCGTAACATATCAACAACGGTTTATACAACCACCTAAATTAACTAATTAAATAGTTGCACTAGATTAGTCTATACTGCAAAAAAACAATCGACAATCGGTAAAAACTACTCTTTTCACGTTGTTTTCATTCCGCACTTATCCCAAATGTTATAACCCTACGTGTACAAATGGGGGGTACCGTCAACCCCATGTGCTCGAACCTACCGAAAATATATAGCCCAGATCCGTACAAGCGAAGTTATAGAAAGCTGCTACTGCCAGTTCACAACAACAGGTTTTTCAAACGATGATGGGTTGTGCTAAGCACCACAGGGCACTCAACATCGATGCCGTGACCCGCTGCCAATAACGCTAATAAAAAAACTACTTTCCACTGCAAATGCCCCCTTTAGCGTGTTGCCTTACTGGGTTACACTGAAATACCAAATAATAAAAAGCTCCGTCTTGTGTAGTATATTCCAGCAAGATTGTGCTGAATCGGCGGGTGTAGCTCAGTTGGCAGAGCACAACGTTGCCAACGTTGTTGTCGTGGGTTCGAATCCCATCACCCGCTCTTTATTGTGTGCACAGTTGTGCACGTGAACTATCGAAAATGAACTGCTTGTAAACAGTTCGTTAGGCCATTAATTAAACCACCTTTTTATAGATCCAAACCTCTCGAGAACTTAATCAAGCTACGATTCTATGCGTACAACGATTGGTTTACTCAGATTTTTCTCTACAAGCACTACGCTTTAAACATTGGATCAATCGGACCATTTGGATCAGGAATGCATTATGTCTGAACAAGACACCAACGAAACAAACGACATCAACGACGAAGTTTTAGATACAAAGACAGATGCTGTCGAAAATGACGCTGATGAATCTTTAGCGACAACCGCTGAGGTTACTGAAGATCAAGTTGAAACTTCTACTTCCGATGATGATGATAGCGAAGACGTCGACGAGCGTCTTAACGTTGAAGTCCAAGTCAATACAACAGGCGCTTGCGAACGACACGTTGTTGTCACGGTATCAAAAGAAGATATCGCCCGCTACAAAGATGATGCCTACAACGACTTGATGCCCAAAGCACAAATTCCGGGTTTCCGCATCGGGCGTGCACCGCGTAAACTTGTGGAAACTCGTTTCAAGAGTGATGTAGCCGACCAAATTAAAGGCTCATTAATCATGGATGCTATGAGTCAAGTTACCGATGAACAAGATTTCTCGGCAATCAGCGAACCCGACTTCAACTTCGACGCCGTCCAAATGCCTGATGATAGTGAATTGACCTTCGAATTCACCGTAGAAGTACGACCTGAATTCGATATACCACAATGGAAAGGACTGAAACTCGAAACTGTTGTGCACGATTACACTGATGACGAAGTCAGTACACGGGCTCAAGAACTACTGCAACGCTACGGTAACGAAGAAGACGTTGATGGCGAAATCGCAACTGGCGACATTGTCAATGTGACCATCGAATTCAAAGACGGTGACGAAGTTGTTACCACACTCGAAGATGCAAGAGTGCCTGTCCGCAGCAAAATAACCTTCTCCGACGGAGATCTTAACGACTTTGATAAACTCGTTGTCGGAGCCAATATTGGTGATAAGAAAGAAACCACTGCTAGCCTGAGCGCCGATCTCGACAACGACGAACTTGCTGGCAAAGAATATACTGCAAACGTCAAAATTAACGACGCTAAACGCGTCACTGTCCCAGAACTCACACCTGAATTTCTTGAAGAAATTGGTGGGTTTAGCAGCGAAGCTGAACTACATGATGCAGTACGTAATGAACTTGAACGTCAGTTAACCTATCACCAACAACAACGAGTGCGTCGACAGATTACCGAACAACTAACCGCTGAAGCTGCTTGGGAACTGCCGCCACAATTGTTACGACGACAAGCACAACGAGAATTGCAACGCTCGATTCTCGAACTACAAGCTGCAGGGTTTCCCGATGAAGAAATTCGACGACAAGTTAATCAGCTGCAGCAGAATATGCTCGGTACAACCGAACGAGCCCTCAAAGAGCACTTTATCCTAGAACGTATTGCCGAAGATCATGACCTCGATGCATCTCCGGAAGATATCGAACAAGAGATTCTCATAATCTCGCTGCAACAAGAAACATCGCCACGTCGAGTTCGAGCACAACTTGAAAAACGAGGGGATATGGACGCTCTGAGAAATCAAATCGTCGAACGTAAAGCGATCGATCTGATCACTGCGGAAGCCGACATGCAAGAAACTGAGCTTCCAGAAGATCCCGCTACCAACACGTCACCCGTTTCACATGCTATCAGTGGCATCAAACCTAGTTCTGCTGCTGCAACGGAAACGAAAGATGACGATGCAACCAACGAAGCTGAAGAAGCGGATCCGCCAACCGACGAAGCACAATCCGTCGTAGAGGAAGCAAGTGCTGAAACAGAAGCGGACGTAGCTGACGATGCCAATGACGATGCTGACAAAACAAGCGCTGACTCTGCCGACGACGACGATTCCGACGAGTAGTACAAAACCTCGGTTTTTTTGGGCCCAAGTAATTCTGCATCACCAAACTTCCTCCGTATTACCAGAAGTTTGCGCATTGGAACAAATTCCACAAACAGGTGGAATTCAATAGCCATTAAGTAGACTTAAGCCCTATCCACAAATTCTTCAATCTGTGGCATAATTGACGCCAACATGATTCCTCGTTTGTTGGACTCTTGCCCAGATCAATTTCTGTGCGACAGTTCTGCAAAAACGAGATGCCTATGTTGATTTTACGGAATTATCAATAGACCCCCACAGCCGAAAAACTGGTATCCATTTATGAATCTTGATCCGCTGAACCACTTTACTGCCGACTTCAACAAAGCTCCGAAAACCGCCGGACAAAATCCCGCGATGCTCGGGCAACATCAATACGATGAATCCAACGCCCAAGCTTACCAATCGGTGCAACGACAGCGTCAACTGACGCTAGGCGACCTGCTACTTGAAAACAGAATCGTCTTCTTACAAGGTGAAATTCATACCGGCAACGCCAATGAAGTTGTCATGAAGTTGCTTTACCTACAGAGTGAAAACCGGCGCAAAGTCATTCATTTCTACATCAATTCACCAGGTGGAAGCGTCGTGGCAACACTAGCTATTTATGACACGATGCAAATTCTCAGCTGTCCAGTTTCCACATATTGTGTGGGCCAAGCTGCCAGTGGCGGTGCAGTCTTATTAGCCGGTGGCACCGCTGGAAAACGATTCGCTTTACCACACTCGCGAGTCATGCTACACCAACCCTATGGTGGTGTTGGCGGACAAATCAGTGATATTGAAATCCAAGCGAATGAGATCATGCGCAACCGTGAAGTCCTCAATGAGATCCTCGCACACCATTGTGGCAAAGACGCTAAAGACCTCGCTGCAGACACCGATCGTGATTTCTTCTTGACTGCCCAAGAAGCTGTCGATTACGGTCTCGTCGATAGTATCCTTACCAAGCCCGAAACAGTCGAAGAGCCAAATGACAAGTAACCGTTGCCCGTTGTTGATAATTAATACACAAAACAATTTGTCGATCATCCCTGTCGCCATTAGCAAATAGTAGAAAGCAATTATTATGCCTCCCATTCCATATGTCGTTGAAACATCAGGTCGAGACGAACGAGTCTATGATATTTACAGCCGCCTACTGAAAGACCGCATTATATTCTTAGGGTCTGGCGTGAATGACGAGGTCGCCAATGCAATCGTTGCTCAAATGTTGTTCTTGCAATCAGATAATCCCAAAGCGGATATCCACTTCTACATTAACTCACCCGGCGGCAGCGTCACCGCTGGAATGGCTATTTATGACACTATGCAATTTGTGACTTGTGATGTGGCAACGTATTGCATCGGACAAGCTGCTTCGATGGGTGCACTACTCTTAACAGCTGGTGCGAAAGGCAAACGCTCTGCACTGCCAAATGCACGGATCATGATCCACCAACCGCTCGCAGGAATGGAAGGTACGGCTGAAGAAATTTTGATTCATGCAAGAGAATTTCAAAAGACGAAAGAGAAGTTGAACGAAATTCTGATCAAGCACACCGGTAAGACGCTGGCAACGATCGAAAAAGACACCGACCGTGATAACTTTATGTCGTCAATTGAAGCTAAAAAATACGGGCTTATCGACACAGTCGTTGAGAAAATGGACGACACAAGTAAATAACTCCCGTCAGTTTGTACTTTAGCGGTTAGGTGACCAAGCCGGTGCTAATTTCGACCGCGGTATTATCTTAAGAGTATAGGCAGCGAACAGATCGTTGCTTGTTGCCGGATTAGCTGGTTTAAACTGTACCTTGATTTCAATAAATTCCACCGCTGGGCTGCCAGCAGGGAAATCCAATTTCAATGGAATCGTACGTGGACTCGGCCGTGAACGAATGATCTCCGCCAGCTGTTCAGCAGTAATGTCCCAGCGCCCCAACAATTGCGAGCCTGCACTTGCTGTCTCATATGCTGCTACCACAACACTTCCCCGCGGTGTAACCAACTCGTCTTTTCGCGAACGCAATTGTAAATGCACTAACAACGTGTCATCGCCGCGGATGCCATCCAAGTTACGGCCTACCGTCCGTAGTCGATTGATCTCAAGGTCGATTGCCTCGATATTGTCTGCTGACTCCACGCGGTGACTAGCGGACCGCACAGTAGGTTGTAAATTGGAACGCGACGTGGGGTGGATCTGAGCAGACGAGTTATCCGCTGGGTTTAGATCTATTAATGGAGGTCCGACATCACTTGCATCTGTCGAATTCACTTTGGTCCGCAGATCCGTGTTTTGCGTTTCAAGTTCCGCTACCTTATCCGCTAGTTTGTTGTATTCGTACTGGAGGTCGTAAATCTGATCCTCTAAGACACGACGTTGTACACCAAACTGATCTACAGCCCGCTGAGTGCGCAGATTATTCCCGCACCCCGAGAAAGCTGGGATGGCCAAGCATAATAATGCACAAAACCAATGGCGAATCACGTTTAGAGCAGCCGATCAATAACGAGGTTTTAGAGTGATAACATTTAAGCAACGCAAAGAGTACCGATTTTCATCACGCTGCCACAATATCAGTCCCACGTCCCACCAGACGGCCAAGGTGTGATAATTCGTGGTGACGCCTACAAGCTCCGTAGAAATTGCACCAAATCTGCAACTTGCTGTGGTGTCAATAACTCGGCATCCTTT